>JACMNZ010000502.1 GCA_014378285.1 Pseudopedobacter sp. | reverse complement strand
TTAATTCATCAACACTTAATGGCTCAAATAAATAGGCTGAACCTTTTGTGATTTCTTCCATAGATGTGCCTTTACTGGTAATAATTGGTGTGCCACAAGCTAAAGATTCTATAACCGGCAGCCCAAAACCTTCAAATAATGAAGGATAAATACTTGCTGTTGCGGATGCTAGGATTTTGGAAATTTCGGTATCATCCATAACTCCTTTAAACAAAACATCTTTTCTAAAACTCATGGATTTTAGATATTCTTCTATTTCTGCATTTTTCCAAGCCTTTCTCCCAACAAAAATTAATTGATGCGGATATTGAGGATTTTCACTTTTAAACTTTTGGAATGCTTTTAATAAAGTGATGCTATTTTTACGTGGATGAATGCTTCCTAAACATATAAAATACGGGTTACCATTTGTTTCCTTCTTAATAATTTTAACTTTTTCTTCTTCTTTTAAAGGTTTAAAAGGAGAAGAAACTCCGTTATAAACAACATCTATTTTTTGGCTATCAATTCCATAAGTTTTTGTCAAATCAGTTTTTGTGAAATTTGATACCGTCGCAATTCTACCTGCTTGTTTAGCAAATTTTGGAAAGTAATATTTATAGTATTTTTGAGTGAGCCAATCCACTCCGTTTGGAAAATGTTCAAAAGCGATATCATGGATTACTGCAACGGTTTTAATATTTGTATTTAAAGGAAGAAATCCATCGGGCGAAAGAAATAAATCGACTTTTTCTTTCTTTAAGATTGCAGGCAACCTCCATTGAAACCAAATATAATATAGAAAAGGATGCCTAGCCTGCGGCGAGATAATTATGGTTTTCACGTTTTTTGCGAAAACGAATTCCTGATCAAATTCTCTATCAAAACAAAAAATAAAGTCAAATTCTGGGTGGTTTAAAACAATGCGTTTTAAGGTTTCATAGGTAAACCGACCAATGCCTTCAAGCTTGTTTTTTTGTAATAAACGAGTATTTACTGCTATTCGCAAAGTCTTAATTTATGTTTAATGGCTAAGGTAAATCATTTAAAATATAATAGAACGGGCTATTTGATTTATTTCTTTACTTTGGATTTAATATGGTTGCTAAAAAATTTGCTATTCAGGTAAGCTTACTTATTGTAGTAAATTTAATCGTTAAGCTGATATGGATTTTTTTTATCGAACGAAAAATACAATTGCTCGTTGGTTTTGAAAATTACGGTTTATACTACAGCATCTTTAATTTTACTTTAATCCTTAGCATCATAAATGATCCTGGATTAACCAATTATCTCATCAGATTTATCGCATCAAAAAGTGAAAATTCATCGCAGATAGCTAGTTTATTTTCAATAAAAATTCTACTTTCTATCTGTTATCTATTACTCACATTATTATTGAGTTCTATAAGCGGTTATACCAACTATCAACTTGTTCTTATATTAATTGGCTATCAAATATTATGGTCGTTTTTAATTTATTTAAGAGGTTTTTTAAAGGGACATCAGTTTTTAAATGCTGAAGTTTTCTTCTCCATTTTAGATAAATTTTTATTAATAATTACGCTTATTCCA
>JACMNZ010000501.1 GCA_014378285.1 Pseudopedobacter sp. | reverse complement strand
GTCTTACTTCATTTACATTGGTGTTTGCACTCACTATTTGTTTTATAACTTGAATTTGTTCTTTGTTTGCGCTTTCTCCTGTTAATAATTTACGACTTTCAATCACTAATAAAACAGCAACTATCGCTAATAAAACACCAATTAATATGGATGCAAAACCATCAATAACAGGGTTGTTAAAATAATGACTTAAGAATATACCAATAGCCGCAATTACCAAACCAATTAATGCTGCCCCATCTTCAAAAATAACCACAAATAATGAAGGGTCCTTACTTTGTTTTAATTTCCGATAAAAATCTCCTTTACCTTCTATTTTTAAAAATCCTTTTACGGCAATGATAAAAGAAGTGCCTTCAAATACGAATGCAATTGCTAAAACAATATAATTCCAATAGGAGTCTGTTAATTCTTCTGGGTTCTTGATATGGATCACACCTTCATAAACGGACATTCCACCACCTAAACCAAAAATTAAAACGGCCACAATTAAAGACCAGAAATAAATTTCTTGTCCATGACCAAAAGGATGGTTTTCATCTGCTGGTTTTTTACTTCTTTTGATTCCAATCAATAATAAAATCTGGTTTCCAGAGTCAACTGCACTATGTATCCCTTCTGATAACATAGAAGAGCTCCCCGTGAAAGCAGCAGCAATAAATTTTATAATGGAAATGCCAATGTTTGCTGCAAGAGCAGAGTAAATTGAGATTTTAGAATTTGAAGTCATTATTTTTAATGGTTTAAATGTCAAATTACAATAAACGTTCCATTAGGTTAAGTGCTTAAATTCCAATCTATTTCTGGCTTACCTAGCTTTTTCAAAATATCGTTTGTCTTACTAAAAGGTTTAGAACCAAAAAAACCACTGTAAGCAGAAAACGGTGAAGGATGTTTAGATTTAATGATGTGATGTTTATTAATATCTATTAATTCTTCTTTTTCCTGCGCAAATTTACCCCATAAAATAAATATGATGTTTTCTTTTTTATCCGATAAAATCTTGATGACTTCATCTGTAAATATCTCCCAACCTTTGTCCTGATGAGAACCAGCATCACCTGCAATAACAGTTAAACTAGAGTTTAACATTAAAACACCCTGCTTTGCCCAATCGCTTAAATCTCCGTTTTTGGGAATTATAAAACCTTCAATATCAGTTACCAATTCTTTGAAAATGTTTTTTAGCGATGGTGGAAACCTAATTCCTTTCTGTACAGAAAATGACAATCCATGAGCTTGATTAGCACCATGATAAGGATCCTGACCTAAAATTACCACCCTAACCTTATCAAAAGGTGTTAATGTAAAAGCATTAAAAATATCATTCCCTTTGGGATAAATTGTTTTATCATCTTTTTTTTCATCCACTAAAAATTGCTTGAGAGATTTCATGTAATCTTTCTCAAATTCTTGATTTAAAACCTTTAACCAAGAAGATTCTAATTTAACCGACATATTTGTTTTATTTTATTGATTAAAAGCTCAAATAAATAGATATTTGCGCCAATAAAATTAAAACAATAATTAAGCTAGATATGCCAAATTTTATAAGAATTATTATTGCCGCTGTGATTTTAGGTGCTGCCATTGCCTTAATAGTATTCTCTTCTTTTTGGGGATGGGGTATTTTATTGATATTTATTGCTTTGTTGGTTTTTGTAACCTTCATTTTTAACGAACGTATGCTTTTGGCTCAGTGGTACTTGAGGAAAGAAAATATGGATAAAGCAGAGAAAAGTTTACACGGGATTAAAGATTACCATAAAGAATTATATAAAGGTCAATACGGATATTACCAACTTTTGATTGGTTTGATAGAATCTAGGAAATCTCCTATGAAATCTGAAAAATACTTTAAAAAAGCATTAAGTTACGGTTTAACAATGGATCATAATATCGCTTTAGCCAATTTAAGTTTGGCCGGAGTAGAAATGGGAAAGCGTAATAAAAGAGAAGCAACACGTTTACTAAAAGAAGCAGAAAAAGCCGACAAAAATAAATTGATGGCTGATCAAATTAAAATGATGAAAGGACAAATGAGCATGTTGGATAAAACCCAAACAGTTCGTGGGGGTAAGGGTAGTTACAGACAATATTAATAAAACTTATTGTCAGACTGAGTGGAGTTTATCACACTGAGCAGAGTTTGTCAGACTGAGCGGAGTCGAAGTCTAAGAGAATTATTAAACGCATAAGAGGGGGAAGTATTTGAAAAATGCTTCCCTTTTATTTTTCGCTTAAATGATCAAAACTATCATCATCTTGGAAAGTTCTTTTGCTAATGATATCTCCATCATCTTCCCAAATACGACTGAAAAAAGTCTGTTCATTTTGAATTCTCTTTACTAAAGAACT
>JACMNZ010000500.1 GCA_014378285.1 Pseudopedobacter sp. | reverse complement strand
TTTTTAAAAGCTACAGCAAATTTAATTGGTGATATCTCTTCAAATAAATTGGTAGTAGAAAATGGAGCTAATTTAACTGGACATTGCCAAACTGGAATTTCCCAAACAGCAATCCAAAAATCTATCCATGATGGAAAAGAAACAACCGGAAAAAGAGAAGCAACCGCTTAATTCTTACGTTAAATATTCTTCAATGGGTTTCCAAATGGTTGGGATTATTGGCGTTTTTACATTTATAGGTTATAAATTAGACCAAAGTCAACAAACCCAAACACCTTATTATACAGCCGGTTTAAGTTTAATTGGTGTTGCTATTTCTTTGTATTTTGTTTTTAAGACAATTAAAGAATGACATTAAAAACTTTTTCCTTTTCTTTCATTTCATTAGTCATTTTTTCAGGTTTAGGATACTGGACTATTGAATATTTGTATTTTCCACAGCATTTTTTAATCCCTCATTTTTGGGTGGTATATTATTTCATGGCATTTGTCACTTTAATTGTTTACCTATTTTCTTATTTTGGATTAAAAAAAGAAGGTGACCATCAAAGCGGAATTTTGTTAGGAGCAATAGTTATAAGGTTAATTTTAACCTTAGCATTTATACTTATTTACACCCAAAAAATTAAGGTAGATAGTGTTTTATTTATGCTAAATTTTTTTTCTATTTATTTATTGTTTACAACCTTTGAAATTTATTGTTTGTTACGTAACTTGCGCCACCAAATCAAGAAGTAAAAAACACGTAGTAAATGGATTTTAGCCACTTTTTAAATTATAAAAATTCATCAATAAAGGCGTCATTCGCTTTTTTCCTGCTTTTTTTATCATTTAATTCTTTCGCAAGACAAGAAAATGAGAGCGTTCAAGAAGTTGTTAAGGATGAAGTTACACAAGGTTCGCATGAAGCTAAAGATGAAAAATTTGACCCAACGGTTATAATTTTAGAACATATTGGAGATTCACATAGTTGGCATTTATGGGGACACACCTCTATTCCTTTACCTGTTATTTTATACACTCCTTCTGGTTTAGAGCTTTTTTCCTCTGCAAATCTTTTGAATAATCATCATGAAGCTACTCCTTTTAAAGGAAATTATTATACCTATTTAAACGAGGAAGAACATATTGTCGCTCTAAAAAGTAATGGTGAGGTTGATGAAGAAGTTTCTTCTAAGATCTACGATTTTTCTATTACTAAAAACGTAGCCGCGTTATTCATATCGGTAATTGTAATATTATTGATTTTTACAAGTGTTGCTAGTTCATATAAAAAACGTGTGGGTAAAGCCCCTAAAGGTCTACAATCTTGGGTAGAGCCAATTGTTGTTTTTGTTAGGGATGATATTGCTAGGCCAAACATTGGCTATAAATTTGAAAAATTTATGCCTCTTTTATTAACCGTATTTTTCTTTATTTGGATAAATAACATGATGGGTTTAATTCCTATTTTTCCTGGTAGTGCAAACGTTACGGGTAATATTGCGGTAACTATGGTTCTTGCATTTATAGTATTAGTTATTGTTAATATTAATGGCAACAAATATTATTGGAGCCATATTTTTAAGCCCGATGTGCCATTTTGGTTATTGCCAATTATGTGGGTAGTAGAAATTATTGGAGTTTTTTCTAAGCCTTTTGCATTGATGATTCGTTTATTTGCGAATATCACCGCAGGGCATATTATTGTTTTAAGTTTAATATCATTGATATTTATCTTTAAAACATTGGCCATTGCACCAGTTTCAATCGCATTCGTATTATTTATGGATGTTTTAGAATTATTGGTTGCATTTTTACAAGCCTTTATTTTCACGATGTTAACCGCTTTGTTTATTGGAACTGCGGTAGAAGAACATCATCATTAATTAGAAACATTTTTGTTTAACAATCATATATTAAAATTACAGTTATGGTAGGTTCAATCGCTGCAATTGGTGCAGGTTTAGCAGTTATCGGTGCAGGTATCGGTATTGGTCAAATTGGTGGAAAAGCAATGGAAGGTATTGCTCGTCAGCCAGAGGCTGCTTCAAAAATTCAAACTGCAATGATCATCGCAGCAGCCCTTGTAGAAGGTGTTGCTTTGTTTGGTGTGGTAGTGGCTCTTTTAGGTAACAACGTAGGAGCTTAAGAATTACAAAATTAGAAATGTAACGATTGGTTGCATTTCTAATTTTTAAAAATGATTAAATATTAAATTATTATAGCAATAAAATGGATTTAGTAACCCCAAGTATTGGATTAGTTTTTTGGACCGCAATTTCATTCTTAATACTTTTAGTATTATTGAAAAAGTTGGCTTGGAAACCCATGTTAGGCGCTATTCATGAGCGTGAGCGCTCTATTGAAGACGCATTAAACAGAGCTGATTTAGCTAGAGAAGAAATGGCTCGCTTATCAAACGAAAATGAAGCTTTGTTAAAACAAGCTAGAGTTGAACGTGATGAGATTTTAAAGGAAGCAAAAGAAATTAAAGATCAGATTGTTGCAGAAGCAAAGAAAGCTG
>JACMNZ010000499.1 GCA_014378285.1 Pseudopedobacter sp. | reverse complement strand
TTCAAAAAATCGTCTTTTGGTTGCATCTTCTATTTTAATTAATTCTACAAAATGGGTAAAGGAAGTTGTGATTAGTAAGTTGTATAAATAACTATCATCTTGATTTCCCAATTCGTCAGTCACTGACTGACTAATTGTAAGTTCCTGATTATTATTGATTTGTAATTCGTCAGTCAGTGACTGACGAATTGAAGAAGGTAAAATTTCTTTGTTGTTTTGTAAAGCAATCTTTAATAATAAAGGATAGCAAATATAAAACTGCCTACAGATTTTCAAGTTTGTTTCTGCTAAACCTTTAAGGTCAATTTTCTTCGCAATAGATGGCAAAATTTTACTTCCATACTCAGCCCTGTCTTCTCCTTTTTGTTCAAATTCAAAAATATAATAACCTACCATCCAATTTCTCAAAGTAAGATTGAGGTTGATGGCTTTTACAGCATTTGATTGAAAACACTGAGAGGTATCTTTGATAGAATTTATTAATTTTTCAAATTTCATTTAATACACAAATAATTGATAATCAAATATAAATAATCTGAGATGTTTAGTATTTAATTTCAACTATTCAAACTCCTTTTCTCCAAATAAGATTGCAAAATGATGGTTGCGGCAACAGTATCTATTAATTGTTTATTTTTTTGAGCCGCTTTTTTCATTCCACTTTGTGCAATTGCGGCGGCAGCCATTTTAGTAGTATAGCGCTCATCCATCATAGAAATAGGAACATTTGGAAAACTTTTTTTTAAGATAGTTACAAATCCTTTTACGTTTTGTGCAGTTTCAGAAGGTGTGCCATCTGTTTGTTTAGGCTCGCCAACTACAAACAATTCTACCTGCTCAGTTAACAAATATTTTTTAACGTAATCAATAATGTCTTTAGGATGGATGGTTTCTAAACCTGTCGCAAACATTTGCAAAGGATCTGTAACGGCAATTCCTGTTCTTTTATTTCCATAATCAAAGCACATTATCCGTGGCATAGCTTTCAATTTTTTGCGTTAATCATCAAAGTTAAAAATTAAAATTTTATGTCTTGAATTTTGTTGGGATATTAGAAAGCATAATGAGAATTTAAGTCTAGGTTTAAGTTTATTGTGAGCGTTAACGATAGGAATGGCATCCTTTTTTTGCTAATAGCCATCATGTAAATAGCAAAAAAAGATATAATGGATAGCGTGTTAAAACGCCCAAATGTAATGTTTGATATTAATTTAACTATGAAACCCAAGTAAATGGATACATCAAAATTTTATTCATAGCTTTAAATTTATAAGCTAATCTTTATGGAAATTAACCCCGAAATAGAAAATCGTTTAAAACAGCTGCAAGAAAAATACGCTTCAATGGGCCAAGATATGGTTTCGTATTTAGATGGTTTGCTTTACGCCGATTATTTAACCTATTGGGATTATATTCATTTAGATACGTTGTTGAGCTTGCAAACGCCTAAAACATCTTTTCCGGATGAGAAAATATTTATTCTTTACCATCAAATTACTGAGCTTTATTTTAAATTGGTTTTACATGAATGTGAGCAGATTACACAACATAAAAATTTAGATTCAGCGTTTTTTTCTTCTCGCTTAAAGCGGATGATAAACTACTTTGAAGCTTTAACACAATCTTTTACCATTATGATTGATGGGATGGATAAAGAGCAGTTTTTGAAGTTTAGAATGTCTTTACTTCCTGCTAGTGGTTTCCAAAGCGGACAATATAGAATGATTGAAATTTATGC
>JACMNZ010000498.1 GCA_014378285.1 Pseudopedobacter sp. | reverse complement strand
TGTTCATCAAGCAATTGTTGCAGCGAAAATAAACAAAAAACACATAGATGCAGTAGCTTTTACACGTGGTCCGGGTTTATTAGGATCTTTGTTGGTTGGCACTTGCTTTTCTAAAGCATTTGCATTAGCAAATAGCATTCCCTTAATTGAGGTAAACCACATGCAGGCTCATATTTTAGCTCATTTTATTGATGAGCCTAAACCTAATTTTCCCTTTTTGTGCCTAACTGTTTCTGGCGGGCACACACAAATTGTTTTGGTAAAAGATTATTTTGATATGGAAATTGTTGGTGAAACCTTAGATGATGCTGCCGGTGAGGCTTTTGATAAAACAGCTAAGATTTTGGATTTGTCTTATCCCGGTGGGCCATTAATTGATAAATACGCCAAACTAGGCGATGCAAATAAATATAAATTTCCTGAACCACAAATTGCAGAATTAAATTTTAGTTTTAGTGGCTTAAAAACCGCCATTCTTTATTTTGTGAGAGACAGAGTAAAAGAAAATCCAAACTTTTTACAAGAGAATTTGAATGATGTTTGCGCATCTGTACAAAGTAGAATTGTTTCTATTTTATTAAATAAGTTTAAAAAAGCGGCAGAGCGATATCAAATAAAAGATTTAGCAATTGCTGGCGGGGTTTCGGCAAACTCTGGTTTAAGAGAAGGATTGACAAATTTAGCTGAACAAAAAAAGTGGAATGTTTTTATCCCACAGTTTCAATATTGTACAGATAATGCTGCTATGATTGCCATTGCAGGGTATTATAAATTTTTAAATAAAGATTTTGTTGGCCAAGATGTTGCGCCTTTGGCAAGGATGCCCTTTTAATTGTTTTTTTGCGTTGACGATTTTTAAGGCGTCATGTCTACGATAGGAGACATCACACCAAATAAGTTTGCTTTTAAAATGGCAACTTTACCAGTGAAATCCTTTAAGATCGTTTACACGAAGGAGTTTAGTATAATTATATATTATATTGAAAGAGTAAAACAATAAATAGAGTAATGCAAAAAGGCGGTTGTGTTTACATTATGACAAATAAATATAGAACAACTTTATATATTGGTGTAACTGCCAATTTACCTGTTCGTATTTTTAAACACCAAAATCACGTCAACCCTAAAAGTTTTACTGCTAGATATAGATTGAACTCATGTGTTTATTATGAGGGATTTTTCAGTATAGAAGAGGCAATTCTTAGAGAAAAGAATTAAAAGGTGGAGTAGAACAAAGAAAAATATTTTGACAGAAAACATGAATTTTAATTGGGCAGATTTGTCAGATGAGATAAATAAAAGGTAATGAAAAATAAAATTGCGTCATGTCGAGAATAGGAAACATCTCAAATATAAATTGCTAACCAAAAATTTGAATATAAAAGGGTAACCTGTTTGTGAGACCTCTCGTTCCTCGAGGTGACGGAACGAAAAGATTAGTTTTAAGCTTAAAAAAATGAAATATCTAATTGTAGGATTAGGAAATATAGGTCAGGAATATGCCGATACACGCCATAATATTGGTTTTACGGTGTTAGATCAATTTGCGAAAGAAGCGGGAGCAACTTTTAGCACCATGAAATTGGCGACTTATACAGAGGTTAACCATAAAGGAAGAACTTTATGCCTGATTAAGCCCACAACTTACATGAATTTGAGCGGGAAAGCGGTAAGGCATTGGATGCAGGAATTAAAAATCCCTATAGAAAACGTATTGATTATTGTGGATGATTTGGCCATTCCGTTTGGAAAGGTGAAATTAAAACCAAAAGGGAGCCCAGCTGGCCATAACGGTTTAAAAAGTATTGAGGGCATTTTGGGTTCTAATGAATACCCAAGGATAAAATTCGGGATCAGCGATAATTACACAAAAGGCCACCAGGTAGATTATGTTTTAAGCGGTTTTGATAACGATGAGATACTTGCATTACCAGCATTGGTTGAAAAATCTATTAATATGATTAAATCGTTTACTACCATTGGTACAGAATTAACCATGACAAATTTTAATTGAAATTTGTCTGAATCTTGATGAACAGGATTTTAAAATAAAAAGGATGCCCTTATAAGCAATATTAATAATTTGCAAGAATCAAGAAAATCCTAAAATCGATCTAATCCAGATTCAGACAAAAATTAATGCTTATACATTTTAATTAAATTTGAATCATGAAAACTAAGATATATGGTATTCCAAATTGTGGTTCGGTAAAAAAGGCCCGTACTTTTTTTGAGGATAATGGCATAGAATATGATTTCCACGATTATAAGAAACTCGGCGTAAGCCAAGAAAGTTTAGAAAAGTGGTGTAATGAATTTGGATGGGAAAAAGTGTTAAATAGAAAAGGTTTAACGTGGCGAGGTCTTGATGAGACTATCAAATTAGAAGTTACAGATGCAGATTCTGCCATTAAATTAATGATAAATAATACTAGTGCCATAAAAAGACCCGTTGTAGAAAGCGAAAAAGGAAATACTTTAGGCTTTCACGATGAAGATTACGAGCAGTTATTTTTGTAATCATAATTGTTGCCGTAGCGTTAAAAAATGTTAAGCGTTTGCTATTTAGAAGATATTAACAGACTTTTGTAAAGATGAAAAACGTTTTTATCGTTTTGTTTAGTTTATTGCCATTTATGCTAAAAGCACAAATGAAAGTAGTAGGTACGGCTTATGATGCCGACAGTCGCAACAAATTGAAATTGGTGTTTGTGAACAATCTTACCCAAAGAGAGGTTGACCACACCGGGCAAAAAGGAGATTTTGTTGTTAAAGCAGATTTAGGAGATTTAATTGTTTTTTCTTGCCCTGGTTACCAAAACGACACATTGGTTTTAGAAAACATGCGTCCAAAGTTGGTTTTAATGAGACCAAGTTTAATTGTTTTGGAGGAAGTGATCGTAATTGCAAAAAGTAAAGTACCAGAAAACGTACGCTCTGCTTATTCATCTGCTTATTCTTATGCAAATACCACCGTTTTAACTCAAGATGGTAAATTAAGTTTAGGAAATGCTTTTGGAAAACAATCACAACAAAAAAGAGCCTTCCAAAAATTTATGGATAAGGAGCTGAACGAGAAAACAATTGATCAAAAGTTTAATCCAGATTTGGTGACCGATTTAACCAAAATTAAAGGACAATTGTTAGAAGATTTTATGTCCTATTATCGTCCCACTTATTCTCAAGTGGCAGATATGAGCGAGGTTGGGCTACGTACCTATATTGTAAAATCTTATAACGAATATATTAGGTTACCTGCAGAAAACAGGATTTATCCAAATTTGCCAAAAGCTTCCTTTAGCGGTAGCTTTTAATAACGTAACAATTCTATCATAATAAATTTTAACCCGAAAGGTTAATTAAATTGTTTTTTTAATTCAAATCCATGTTAAATTTAAAATTTATAGGTGCTTTTAGCATCGCTATTTGTTTTTTGGGCTTTCACTCCATCGCTCAAACACAAGCATCTACCACCCAAACAAGTAATTATGATTATGTAGAAGCTTTTAAACCATTTTTTTATTCCCAAAACGGAAATACTTACCGTTCTGCGGGAGGGCAACCCGGGCATCAATATTGGCAAAACAGACCTGATTATCAGTTAACAGCATCTTTAGATAATGATGCAAATAAAATAACGGGCTCAGAAATTTTGACTTATACCAATAATAGTCCAGATGAATTAGGTTTTATTTGG
>JACMNZ010000497.1 GCA_014378285.1 Pseudopedobacter sp. | reverse complement strand
GGATTTTTCTCCCACCTAATAACCGTCGCTTCTGCAACACTCTCTCCCATTTTTGGTAATAATAGTTCGTACTGAGCCATGTTTTTAATTTTATGATTTTAACAAAATTAATAATATATCCCTTTTTTGCAGGATTATGAAAATTAAAATTTAGAATTGGTTGTTAAGTTTATAAACTCTTATTTAGTGATTATTGTTCTTTGAAATTGAATTTGGATATTAAATAATTTCTTTCAATTATTTTTGTCAAGATGAAGGTTTTCTTATTAAATAAAAAGTTGATCTTAACATATATAAATTAGTGCGTTTTAACACGCTATCCGCTATATCTTTTTTTGTTAAAAAACGCAAAAAAAGGATGTCGCTCCTATCGTTAACGCTCGCATTCAATTTAACAATTTTGTAGATTTATTTATCGATATTAAGTTAATCAGCAATTTTTAATTTTACATTCCTAAAATATATTTTCTTTTAAAAGTCTAAACAACAAATTAAAAGCAGCCATCACCGATCTTTCAATATTTTGTGCCCGTTTATTCCCAAAACTGAGTTTCTTAGTAACCGTTTTATCTTTGTTTGCCACGGCAATCCAAACTGTACCTACTGGTTTATCTTCAGTCCCCCCATCCGGACCTGCAATTCCACTTACCGCAATGGCGTAATCTGTATTGAAATTATTTAAAGCGCCGTTTACCATTTCTAAAATAGTTTCTTCACTTACCGCACCAAAATCTTCTAAAGTTTTAGGTTTTACGCCCAATAATTTGGTTTTTAGCTCGTAAGAATAAACAATTCCTCCACCAGCAAATACTGCCGAGCACCCAGCATGTTGTGTAATAGCCTGTGAAATTGAACCTCCTGTACAACTTTCAGCTACAGAGAGTGTCAGTTGGTTTTCTTTCATTAAATTAAGAATTGCTTTTTCAATCGGTATATCTTCTTTAGCAACCCAGTGGTTTGGAATTTTATCTAAAATCTGGTTTATGAAACCATTTAATTCTTGCTTAACATTTTCATCAGCATGGCTTGTGCTACTCAACCTCAACCTCACCGCTCCTAGTCTGGGTAAATATGCCAATTTAATATACGGCGGCAAAGCATCCTCAATATCTTTGATCTCTTCGGCCAAAAAAGATTCACCAACACCGGCCGTTAATATAGTTTGATGATAAATGGCAGGTAATTCGTATTCTTTTTTAATCAAAGGAATCAATTTGGTGCTCATCAAATTCATCATTTCATAAGGCACACCGGGCATCGAAATAAATATTTTGTTTTCTTTTCTAAACAACATACAAGGTGCTGTTCCTTGCTCGTTCAATAAAACCTCACAATTATCTGGCACTCTTGCTTGGTCTATATTTACTGATAATAAAGGAGCTTTATACTTGGCAAAAATCTTTTTCACGACTTCTAAAGTTGGCTCATGTATCACCATTTCTTTAGAGCCAAAATATTTTGCCATTGTTTTTTTGGTGATATCGTCTTTTGTTGGGCCTAAACCTCCGGTAATCAAAATAATGTCTGCTCTGTTTTCAGCTTCTTTTAAAGCTTCTAAAATATGGTTTTCATCATCAGAAATTGAGGTTATCTGTTTTACTTTGATGCCAATTTTATTCAATTCGGTAGCCATCCAAGCCGAATTGCTATCCACAATTTGCCCTATTAATATTTCATCACCTATGGTAATTATTTCTGTTTGCATATTAAAACTGATTGTAATATTCTCTCCTTTTACTCAATTTCAAATCTTGCAATATGGATGCTTTAACCCTTAGGTCTACACTGTAACTTTGGTACGGCCCAAAAGGGATCCATCTGATAGACATATCCCAACAATGTAAATCTCTATAGATAGAAAATGAGGTTAAACTTACTGCTTTTGCGGCAAAATCGTAACCTGTGTTAAATTGAACCTTCCATTTTGGGGTCAGATTAAAATCGCCATTGGCATTTAATGTCTGTACCAATGCTTTGTTTAATCCATTATTAGAATAGTTAAAATTATAATAGAAACTTAAATTCCAAGGCACATTAAAATCTACAAAAGCATTGGCATTTCTACTAATTTGCTGTAATTGCTCTGCTTGTTGGGCATTTACCCTGTTAAATAAATCACTGTTGGGGTTTGGCGGATTATTTGTTTTATTGTTTTTACCCAGCGAACTAGAATTCAAACTATAATCAAAAGAAAAGTTAAAATTGGTTAACCTAGGGAATTTACCATCAAGCCAACGGTATCTGTTTATTGTTCTTACAGATTCCTGTCCATTTATATTTTGTCTCAAAGATTGATAAGGATCTAAATTTCCAGAAAAACTAACCCCTAATTTTTCGGTAAAAAATGTTCTACCACTAAAGCTCAACGGAGAAAGTTTCAAACTATCGGCAACAAAATTGTATGAACCGTTTATGGATAAACCCTGTAAAATAGGTATTTTTCTAATTCCGTTATTTGTTGTGTCCTTACTTGATTTTACTTTCAATTCCACATTGTTCTCTAGCCCAAATGTGATAGCCGCACTTTTACCATTTCCTGGCCCGCCATACAGACCTTGCTCAAAAATAGAATAAGCTTGTCGTGTACCAGTTTGGTCTGTTTGCACACTATCAAAATAACCATAACTAGGTTGCCCAAAATCTGGACGGTAAGAAAAACCAACGTTTGGAGTTAAAACATGTCTTAAGGCG
>JACMNZ010000496.1 GCA_014378285.1 Pseudopedobacter sp. | reverse complement strand
TAAGAACATTTTGGAGCAACATTTTCAAAATCTACATCGCCATAAAGTTTATATCCAGATTTAGTTTTTTCAGAAACTTCTCTGTTCATACCCACATCAATAATAACTGCTCCTTCCTTAACCATATCGGCAGTTAGGTAATTCTTTTTACCAATAGCCACTACAATAATATCCGCTTTAAGCGTAATTTCTTTTAAGTTTTTAGTCTTACTATGAGTTAAGGTAACAGTCGCATTCCCCGGGTTAGCGTTGCGAGCCATTAAAATACTTATTGGACTACCTACAATGTTGCTTCTTCCAATTACTACGCAGTTTTTTCCTGAGGTTTCAATCCCATAAAACTCAAGCATAAGCATAATGCCAAAAGGAGTTGCAGGTAAAAAACAAGGTAGATTTCTTTGCATCCTCCCCAAATTGATAGGGTGGAAACCGTCAACATCTTTTTTATAGTCTATCGCTTCGGTAACTTTATCAGGATTGATGTGATTAGGCAAAGGTAATTGAACAATAAACCCATCAATAGATTTATCTTGATTCAACTCCTCAATTTTATTTAATAGTTCGGCTTCTGTAACATTTTCATCATAGCGAATTAATGATGATTTAAATCCAACTTTTTCGCAGTTACGCATTTTGCTGGCAACGTAAGTTTCGCTACCACCATCGCTACCCACTAAGACAGCAACTAAATGTGGCATTCTGCCAGTTTTTTCCAGCATTTCTGCTGCTTCTACTGCAATTTGCTTTTTTAATTCTTCCGATACGTGTTTCCCGTCTAACAATACCATTTCTTAATAAACTTTAATTGTTATTAATTTAAATACAAAGTTAAATTTTTTTATAGATGCTTAATCTAAATAACAAAAAAATGCTTGTTTAAAAACAAGCATTTTAATTAATTATGATTTAACGAAAATTAGTTTCAAGTTTCTGTGTAAAATACACGAAACATAGTTTAACCACCTAATCTAATTTTAAAACTGCCATAAACGCTGATTGTGGAATCTCTACGTTCCCAACCTGGCGCATGCGTTTTTTACCTTTTTTCTGTTTCTCTAATAATTTACGCTTTCTAGAAATATCACCACCGTAACATTTTGCAGTTACATCTTTACGTAGTGCCTTCACATTTTCACGAGCAATAATTTTAGCACCAATAGACGCTTGTATTGCTATATCAAACTGTTGTCTTGGAATTAATTCTCTCAATTTTTCGCAAATGCGTTTACCAAAATCGTAAGAATTACTTCTATGGATTAAAGAGGATAACGCATCTACATGCTCGCCGTTTAGCATAATGTCTAATTTTACCAAATCAGATTGTTTATAGCCAATTTGATGATAATCAAATGAAGCGTAACCTTTTGAGATGGTTTTTAATTTATCGTAAAAATCAAATACGATTTCGCCCATTGGTATTTCAAAAACCAATTCTACTCTATCCGCAGTTAAATAATGCTGATTGATGATCATTCCTCTTTTTTGAATACAAAGCGACATTACAGGCCCAACAAACTCAGCTTTTGTAATGATATTTGCTTTGATAAAAGGTTCTTCAACAAATTCTAGTTTTGATGGATCGGGTAATTCAGAAGGATTATTTACTACAAATGGATCACCTTTACTGGTATGCGCAACATAAGAAACGTTAGGAACAGTGGTAATTACCGTCATATCAAATTCACGCTCTAAACGTTCTTGAATAATCTCCATGTGTAGCATCCCTAAGAAACCACAACGGAAACCGAAACCCAAAGCCGCAGAAGATTCTGGCTCAAAAACCAAAGAAGCATCATTTAACTGCAACTTGTGCATTGCTTCACGCAGTTCTTCAAACTCATCGGTATCAACAGGGTAAATCCCTGCAAAAACCATTGGTTTAACCTCTTCAAAACCTTGTATACTTGGAGCAGGTCTGTCTCTTAAAACAATGGTATCGCCAACTTTTACTTCACGAGCTTCTTTTATACCGGAAATAATATAACCAACATCGCCGGTTTTTACCACATCTTTTGGTGTAGGGTTCAGTTTTAAGATCCCAACTTCATCAGCGATATATTCTTTTCCTGTGGCAACAAATTTTACCCTATCGTTCTTTTTTATCTCACCATTTATAACTTTAAAATAAGCTATAATCCCTCTAAAAGAATTAAAAACAGAATCAAAAATCAGGGCTTGTAACGGTGCATCAGGATCGCCAACTGGTGCAGGAACTCTATTAATTACCGCAGTTAAAATATCTTGTATTCCTAGACCTGTTTTACCAGATGCAGGTATAATATCCGATCTTTCTCCTCCAATTAAATCAATAATTTGATCTTTTACCTCTTCAGGCATCGCCCCTGGCAAATCCATTTTATTTAAAACCGGAATGATGATTAAATCTTGTTCTAAAGCCAAATATAAATTAGAAATAGTTTGTGCTTGAATACCCTGTGAGGCATCTACAATCAACAAAGCACCTTCGCATGCTGCTATAGAACGAGAAACTTCATAAGAAAAATCTACGTGTCCCGGTGTATCTATCAGGTTTAGAATATATTCTTGGCCTTCATGGGTATAATTCATCTGGATAGCGTGACTTTTTATGGTAATCCCGCGTTCACGTTCCAAATCCATGTTATCTAATAACTGAGCCTGCGACTCACGTCTGGTAACAGTAGAGGTAAATTCTAACAATCGATCTGCAAGTGTACTCTTACCATGATCTATATGTGCAATAATGCAAAAATTACGTATATGCTTCATTTGAAACACAAAGATAGATTTTTAACGAGAATTATAAGGAAGATTTTTGAGGTTAATGATGTTGATTTAATTAAACTATTTCCGAATAATTTTTTGATTTCATTTGAATAGAATTTAAAAACAAAAATAATTTGGGCGTCTTAACACGCTTTTCGCTATATCTTTTTTTTAGAAAAAGAAAAAAAGGATGTCGCTCCAATCGTTAACGCAAAAAATGCACTGTATATAAAGTTAAAAAATGTCTGAATCAGGATTTTTAAGATTTTAGGATTTGCTGGATGAGAGCCATTAATTTTAATTCCCCAGCTCTGTAGCCTTTGGGTTCTTTGCGGTTAAAAAGATCTTTTTTTGTTTAAAAAACTCTTTGACCTTTGTAGTAAATTTTACGCCTCAACAATCCTCAATTTTGCATATTTTAACAACAATTGTTTCTCTCCAATTTCTTTAAAAAATACAGTTGCTTTAATATCACCTTTGCTACCCTCTAAATTTATTACTTTTCCAAACCCAAAACGTTCATGCTCTACTTCTTGTCCAGTTTGTAATTTTGAAGTATCGCTTGGCGCAAAACCTGGCGTTGGCACATGTGCTTTGGCTAATAAAGAAGTAGTTGATACGGGTCTAGTTGCAGGTTTTGGTTTAGAGAAAAAATCTCCTTGGGTAGTTTTTTCAGAAGTTTTATTTTGCCATTTATTACGCTCATCACCAAAACTTGTATTATCTCTTGGTGCTTTTTGACTAAATTCTAACTCTAGATATTTAGCATCAATTTCATCTAAAAAGCGTGAAGGTTCGCAATTTATTAATGTTCCAAATCTAAATCGTGATGTTGCGTAACTTAGATGTAAGCGTTTTTCTGCCCTTGTTATGGCAACATAAAATAAACGACGTTCTTCCTCTAAATCGGCTCTTGAGTTTAAAGCCATTTGAGAAGGAAAAAGGTTTTCTTCTAAACCCACAATATAAACTTGAGGATATTCCAATCCTTTAGAAGAGTGGATAGTCATCAAAGAAACAGTGTCTTTATTAGGGTCTTTATCGTTATCATCATTAGTTAACAAGGCAATATCTTGCATAAAAATAGCTAAGCCACGTTCTTCAATGTCCTCTCGTTCAGAAAATTCTTTGATACCATTTAAAAGTTCCTGAATATTTTCATAGCGATTTAATCCCTCTACAGATTTATCAGAATATAAGTCTTT
>JACMNZ010000495.1 GCA_014378285.1 Pseudopedobacter sp. | reverse complement strand
TTCCCATTCCTCTCATTAATTCTGGAATCTTTTTTCCGCCAAATAATAGCAATAAAGCTAAAACGATTAAGATAATTTCTGGAGCACCTAAACCCATTTTTTTATTTATTTAAATTGTGTATTAATCTTGTTTTTCTTTTAATGTAGAAGGAGCAGTGATTGCGGGCACTATTATTTCTTCTTCTTTTTTATAAGATTCAGCAATAGCAGAATTTTCCTTCTGCACTATTATTTCTTCTTCTCTTTTAAGCTCTTCGTCAGCAGTAAGCTGATTGATATTTCTATGAATCTCTCTTTTAACACCATCAGATGCATCTTTAAATTCTCTAATTCCTTTACCTAAACCTCTTGCTAATTCTGGTAATTTTTCTCCGCCAAAAAGCAATAATGCCGCAAACATAATTAAGACTACTTCTTGTGTGCCAAGGTTTAAAAAAAGTAAAGTGTGTTGAAACATTTTTTGTGTGTGCTAATACAATTCAAATATAATTATTTAATTCTCTAAAATAATTAACGTACTAATAATGATTTTAGTTTTGATATTTTTTAATTAGGTGCTAACCAATATTTTGGATCTTGCTCATCTCTTGATTTATAGATATGAAACTCTATTTCTGCTTGCCCATCGGCAGTACCTAAAGATTGTTTTGTACTTACTTTTTGACCTTTAGAAACACTTACAGAAGCTAAATTTTTATAAGCAGTAAAAAACTCGCCATGTTTTACTATCACTACCGTAGATCCAACAATATCAATTACTGTTGTTACCTCACCTTCAAAAATAGAACGTACTGACGATCCTGGGTTAGTTTTAATAATCCAACCCGTGTTATCCACTACAACGTTCACGCCAATTTTTTGTCGTCCTGCATATTGTGTAACTACCCCGTTAGCAACTGGCCAAGGTAGCCTGCCGCGATTGTTTACAAAGTCTGCAGATAATTTTGCGGCTTCAGGAGTAGTATTTAGGACAGACCCAGTTTTTGCGGCTGGGGCTTCTTTACCTGCAGCTTTTGCTTTTGCTGCTGCAATTCTTGCTTCTTCATCAGCTTTTTTCCTTGCAATCTCTATTTCTTTAGCAATAGCTTGTCTAATTGCCCGATCTAATTGTTGGGCATCCCTTTGTTTTTTTGCTAGGTCTTTTTTTAATTTCTTTTCTTGAGATGTTAAGCTGTTTACAGCTTTTGCCTGCCTGTCTTGAGCAGAGCCCAATGTAGTTTTTTCTTTCTCTTGATCATTCAAAAGATGATCTTTATCTAATTTATTTCTATTTAATTGAGATATTTTACTTTTTATAGAGGTTTGTGTATCTTCAATATATCTGGCTTGTTTTTGCCTATACTCCCCAAACTGTTGCAAATACTTCATCCGCTTGTAAGCTTGGTTAAAATCTTTTGCTGCAAAAATGTACATCAATTTACTGTAGGAGCCTTGGTTTTTTTGTGCAAACCTTATCATAGCCGCATAATCTGATTTTAATTGTGCAAGCTGGCTTTGTAAAGACCTTACCTGATTTACGTTTTCATTTATCTGGCCATCTAATAACCTGATTTCTGAATTGATAGTGTTTATTTTTTCTTCTTTTAGGCGGATTTGGGCCCGCAAAAGATTAAGTTGTTTTAAGGTAACTCTTTTATTTGAAGCTGTTTTCTTTAAGATATTGTTTGTCATTTCAATATCTCTATTCAATTGAGCTTTTCTTTTTTCTAATTCAGATCTTGATTGAGCAAAAACCTGAGCTCCAAAAAAAACCAGGAAGAGAATTAAAATAGATTTGAAATACTTCATTTTGGCAAAGGTATTTATTTTAGTCAATCACTGAAAATCTTTTAGGCACATTAAAAGGAAAATCTACAGGTTGATTCAGTTGTGTTTTATCATAATCCATTATCAACTTAACGCTTTTATCTTTTGCCAAAGAAGATAATGAAATAGTTTTAGCAAATAATTGATTCATTATTTCTTGAAATGCAGTAATATCAATTTCTAGTTTTTGTTGATTTATATCAGAAACCAAAAGTGTGGATTGAGGTTTTAGCAATGGATTTAAAGATAATTGATAAATCATTTGGTTGGTTTGCCCTGTGATGATTGTGTTTCCATCTTTTTGGTTGATGATACTATTATTTTTTAATGCAAAAGGTAAGCAATTACCAACTAAAATCGCTTCTAAAGAATTATAATCAATTTCATCGTTGCTAAATTTATGAAGATAATTAAAAGACTTTTTAATGTATTCGTTATTAATTCGATCCATAATTTTTAGACTGTCTGGAGTAATCATAGCCCTAGCCACTTCAAAACCAGCTATATAAGTTACAGAAGCCCAAATTGCTTCCCCTTTCTTAATCCTGATATTTAGGGTTACGTCAAAATTTTTGTCGTTAATGGTAAGGTTGGTTGCTGCCTTTGTAGAAAAAGTTTTGAACTTGGCTTGCTTAGCCTCGATTTTAGAAAAATCTGCTTTTACCATTTTATTAGTTGCGGCAACAACAATATTTTTTTTCGATTTACAGGAGAAAAGAAAAGAAACACAAAGCAAGAAGATTATTTTACTCGAAATATTTTTTTTCATTAATTTTTTTCTGAAGTAGCTCATTTTTACTGTTTATCTGCAAACTTTTTTTCCAGTTAAGTAAAGCATTATTTACATCGCCTAGCTTAAAAAAAATATCGCCTAAATGTTCAAACTGTGTTGCACTATTAGGATTATTCTTAATCGCTTTTTGCATCCAATCTTTTGCAGCATCATGTTTTTTTAGTTTGAACAATATCCAAGCATAAGTATCTTGAAAAGCTGCATTATTTGGTTCTAATTGATTTGACAAATTCGACATTTTCTCGGCTTTGACCAAATCCTGGTTCCTTAACGATAAATAATAAGCATAATTATTTAAGGTGTAAGTGTTTTTTGGTTCAATAGATAATGCTTGTTCGTAGGCAATAACAGACTCTTTATATTTATTTTCAGCTTGATAAGCATCTCCAAGTCCGCTAAATATTTGCGCCTTAATTCCTAAATTATTGATATCAAAGTTTAACGCATTATTAAAATAGCTAATGGCCTGTTTAGCATTTCCCTCTTGTAAATAGCCAAAACCAGTATAAAAATATAATGCATATTGGTTAGGAAAATAAGATAATGCTTCTTCGCCTTTGGTAATTAATATTTTACCATCATTTAAAAATAGCTGAATTCTTAGAAGCTGATCCCAAATGGCATATATGTTTTTGTTTAACGCTAAAGCTTTTTCATACTGAATTTGCGCTAGTTTATAATCTTGCTTTTGGTAAAGAACATCTCCATACAGAGAAAAAGATTTTGGGTCTGTAGTGTGAACTTGAGTTAAAATTAAAGATAGTTCTTCTGCCTTACTAAAAGCAACTGGATTTGGGAAAGCATCAAAATATTTAATGATGATTTTTACCTTTTGATCAATATTTAAACTTTCTTGTTTAAACGCGGCCTTTATTTCCTCATAAGCCTGTTCTGGTTTTTTCTGCGATTCTAATATTTGTGCTATTGCGATACTGGTAAATGGATTATTTTCATCAAGCTCTTTTGCTTTTTGATAAACTGATAAAGCTTCTACAGTCATGTGGTTAGAAAAATATAAATCGCCTAAAAAAAGATAATACCTAACATCTGTTGGGTTGTTTTTTATCAGTTGCTCTAAATCGGCGGAAGCCTTACTAATATTTCCTTTTTTTAGATAGATACGTTGCCTGCCTTGTAAAACCGGGTCTGTTAACCCAACTTGTTGCTCTAATTTGTTGTAAAGGGTTAATGCTTCATCTGGTTTACCCATCATAAAAAGTGCATTTGCTTTATCAAACTGATATTCTATTTTTTTTGGAGCTAATTTTATCAACTCATTTAAAACATAATCCAATAATAAAAAATCTTGCTGTTGCTGATAAATATTAGCGTTTAAGAGCCAATACCATTCGTTATCGGTTTTTATGGTAACCGCTTTTTGTGCAAACTCTTTAGCTTGAGTTAAATCTCCTCTTTTAAAATAAATCATCCCCAACTCATAAAAAGCGTTATAATTAGCAGGATCAATCTGTAAAATCTGGTTAAAATAATCTATGGCTAAGGTTTGATTCTGCACCACTTTTTCTCTCAAACCCGAGTAAAAAAGCTGCGTTACTTTATTACTGTCTTCTGGTGTAAGTTCTTTACCACCAACTATAATTAGTTCTTGTTTTGGATTTTTGTTCTTTTGCGCAAAGCCAGAAAATCCCGAAAGGAAAAAGAAAAGAAATAGGATTTTCTGTTTGTTCATCGTTCTATTTTACGCCAGTATGTCCGTAACCACCAGCACCACGTACTGTTTCAGATAAAGATTCTACTGCTATAAACTCCACGGTTTCATGTTTGGCGATTATCATTTGGGCAATGCGTTCACCATCTTTTATGGTAAAATCTTCGTTAGATAAATTAACCAACAATATTCCTATTTCACCACGATAATCTGCATCAATTGTTCCTGGGGAGTTAACAATGCTAATTCCATGTTTATAAGCCAAGCCGCTTCTTGGCCTAACTTGCGCTTCATAACCCAAAGGTAATTCAATAGATAACCCCGTAGGAACCAATTTTCTTTCTAAAGGTTTTAGAACAACTTCTTCGTTTAAGTTTGCCCTTAAATCCATCCCAGCAGATGCTGCTGTGCTGTAACTTGGTAACGGATGTTTAGATTTATTAATGATTTTTATCTTCATAAACTTGCTAATATTTTTTTTAGTTGATGGCGTTC
>JACMNZ010000494.1 GCA_014378285.1 Pseudopedobacter sp. | reverse complement strand
CCTCCAAAATCTTTATCATAATAAAAATTGGATTGTCTGCTTTTAATATATTTTTTGGCAGCCATGGTATAAATTAAATATTGAAGATGATAATTATTTTGGTTCATCGAGTCATTTAACTTTTCAGAAGTGTAATCTTCTAAAGTATCACCCAAATAATTAGATTTCCAATCTAAAACATAAAATTTATTCTCATGTTCAAAAAATAAATCGATTTTACCATTCATCATGCCTTCTAATTCGTTGAAAATCCTCACATTAATTTCTTGGTTTTCTGTGGCTAATGCCGATAAACTTTGAGGTTGAAAGTTTTGGACGTTAAAATCAAATTCAAACTCGTTAATGCATTTATAAGGATTTACGTTTGCTAAAGAAAAGGTTTGGCCATCTATATTGATGGGTGCATTCAAAACATTCTGAAGCAATTGATAAAGCATTGGTCCATAAACTTCGTGTTGGTTTGGTACAAATCTATCAATGGCATTTTTAATCTCGGTATTCCATCTGCTTTCATCATTAAACGAAATGTTCTCTAAAATATAATGGAGCATGTTCCCAGTTTTTGCTCCTTTTCTTAAAGTCAAGAAAATAAAGTTATCGTAATCATTTTCAGCTTCTTGTGTTTTAGGTTTTATTTGTGATGGATGTTCTGATCGCAACATCGTATAGCTCATTCTTCGCCAATTTTCTTCGTTTAAAGAAAAATCAACAAATGGAATAATTTTAACCTTTTTACCTTTTTTCTGAGGTTTATAAGCAACAACTTCATCAAATTCTAAAGTTCTATTCATCTCAATTAACTCAGTTGGATAGCTTTGAACTTCTTTGATAAACGAAGCCAGTGAAGAACCGCTGTAATAGCTCGCTTGGTTATTATATATAAAACATTTGTAAACAGCCCTGGTAATTGCTACATAAATTAATCTTCGGTTTTCTTGTTCATTTTGTTTTTTCCACTCTTCTAATTGTTCGTCATTGAGTTGAGTTTTTTCTGCAGATAAATAACTTCCGGTCTTTTTATCTCTAAAACTAGAATTTTCGATGTGTTTTTGATCGGTGAGCAAATCCAAATATGGGGCAAATACAATATTATATTCTAAGCCTTTACTAGAGTGAATTGTAATGATTTTTATCGCATCCTCATCACTTTCTATCCGTTGTTGGTATTCGTCGCCCTCAGTTTCCATACCTTCAATACCTCTTTGTAGCCAACTTATTAGCTCTAAATTGTTCAGGCTTTTTTTACTTTGATTTTTATGCAACAATTCTATCAGCTGAAATAAATTGGTATTTAAACGCTCTCCATTTGCGGTTTTTTGAAGATTTTTTAAAACGTTAAAATCTATAATCCATTCATTAATAGCCGAGTAAATCCCATTTTTATCCCAAGTTTCTTTATACTTTTTAAATTGCTCTACAATTAATTCATCATTAAAATGAAGGATTTGCTCTTCTGTAAAACCTGTTAAAGGTGAAAGTAATGCTTTGTTAATTGCTGATATACTGATGTTTAAAAAAGCTTGTAAAAGATAAAGAAGATGATTTGCCACAGGCGATTGCAAAACTTTTGAATCGTCTATGGTAATTGATGGAATTCCAAATTGCGACAAGATTTGCTTCAATTCTTTGCCTTGCCTTTTAGACCTAATTAGCACACCAATATCTTTTGGAACAATTGGACGTTTTTTGCTATTAATCTCAATTTGATAGTTAGGATTTGTTAATAAATCCATTATCTGGGCAACAACAAAATTATTTAAATCTTCCCCTTTGCTTGCTTGACATATACTAATAGGAACAGCGATTTTATTTTGATAGAGCAAATTCCCTTTTGTACTATTTTTTGGAGAAATTACTGGAATGTAATCTATTGAGTTAGGTTCTCCTTCAAAATAAAATGTATCGGGGATATTAAAGAATTCGTTCATGGCATTGATAAAACTTTTTGAAGAACGATAGTTTTGATTCATGCTGTAAAATTCACCTACCGCATTTTTAGCTTTGAAATAAGTGAAAATGTCGGCTTTACGCCAAGCATAAATGGATTGTTTTGGGTCGCCGATATAAAAAAGTGTACAATTATTGGCGAAAGCCTTATCAAAAATTTCATATTGTAATTTATCCGTATCCTGAAATTCATCAATAAATACGGCTTGATACTTTTCTTGCAAACATTTAATAAGCTTTTCATTATTTTCTTTGTGTAAAGCTCTATGAAGTTTTGTAATCAAATCATCGTAATTGATTTGGTTGTATCGGGTTTTATAAAAGTTAATTCCGTTGCCAATTTCTTGGATGGCATAGCAATATAAATCGCTGATTAATTGGGAAACTATTTTAATTTTTTCTTGCTCTATTTCTGATAATACATCAATTTTCTCTAAAATTTCTGGATAAAGCTTTTGAACATAACTTGCTGTTTTTTTTGATTTAATAACTTCAATGAAATTTTCAGGATTATCCAAAAAAGGTAATATGCCTTTTCTTGCATATCCATTTCCTTCAGATATATTTTTTAATTCATCAAGATTGTTATTAATGTAAGTTGTAAGTTCTTGATATTCTGTTTTATAATCGTCCTCATTTTTTATTATTTGCTCTAAATAAGATTGATACTGTTCTTCAGATAAACAGGAATTACTTTTACTTTCATCAAAAAAGAGATACTTTTTCCCCGATAAATGTTCTTTTACAATGCTTGTTATTTTGGATCTCGAGAATCCATTTTGTATCAATAGCGCCAATAAATCCAAAGGAATATTAGTAATATTCTTTCTCCAAAATTTATTCACTTCATCAACCATGATGTTCTGCGCATCGGGCAATAAATCGACACCAAAAAGTTGTTGAGTCTCAAAAGCAAATTGGTTTAAAGTTTGCTGACAGAAACTATGGATGGTTAAAATTGAAGTTTCATCTAAAAATAAAATAGCTCTTTCTAATGATTTTAAAACCTCATACGACTCAATATTTTTTACGATGTCTGTTATCGTTTTATCAGAGATTTCTTCGCCTTTGGCAACCTTATGAGCCAATCTCATAAACTTTCTAACACGTTCTTCTAATTCTGCAACGGCAGCTTTTGTAAAAGTAACCATCAAAATATTTTGAATGGGTATTTTCTGCTCAACCACCATTCTCAAAACCAAAATAGCGATAGAATAAGTTTTACCGGTACCAGCACTTGCTTCAATTAAATTGCTTCCTTTTAATGCAACCGTACTTGCATCAAAATCTTTAAACTGTCTCGTAAATAAGTCCTCAGGCATAATAATCAGGTAAAAGTGCTACAATTGGAGAAAGTAAAATCTCGTTATTTCTTACAAATTCTTGATAGAGTTCGTTGGTTTCATCAAAAGGATAACTGTCAAAATAGCCGTCGTTATATTTATTCATGATGTATTTATCTGTTGAAGGAAATAAATAACTGTCTAATTTATCATTAACAGCCTTTTTGAATTTTTGATAGGTATAATTGTATGGAATGTCTTTTATTTTAACATCAAAATTTGGGTAAAAGCATAAAATTTTCTTAAATCCATTTTTATATAGCTCAAATATTTCTTCTAGTTTTTCTTTGGCTTCCGCCGAGTTAATCAGCATACCTTTATAAATCTTTTCTTTATGAGCACTAATAAAATAAAGTGTGAGATTTAAACCAGAAGCTTGCGCTGATAAGTAGGTTAAATAAGCTTCTAATAAACTTTTATTCTCTTTTTTAGACCAAGAAATAACCACTAATTTATCACCATAAACTCCTGAAATATTCCCGGATAAAGTATTGTTACCGTTATTTAATTCTACATTGATAGGAAAAGATTTTTCATCTTCATTATCAATTAATTGGTTTAATAGCTCTCTAACAAGTTTAACTTGATTATCTAAATTTTTTAAAACTAAATCGCCCATATTTTTTAAAGGCAATTCACCGGTTTTTAACAACCTGTTTTTGAGATTTGGCAATTCCTCGGCTTTAGCCAAAAGTAGATTTTGCTTTAAACTCCATTGCTGTAAAGTATCTAATTCAAATGCTTCAGTATCTGATAAAAGGAGTTCTTGTTCATCATAATTGATGTTTAAAACCTTTTGATAATAAGTTTTAAATGGATTTTTAAAGAAATTTATAAACGAATTTATATTGATTTCCTTTAACTCTAATTCATTTGTTTTTTTTTCATTTTGAAAGAAATTATAATCTTTTAATGGCACATGACTTAAATAATTAAGACGGTTTAGTCCATCATTTTTATCGCTAAAATTATGAAGCGGATGCTTGATAATCATCTGTTTTGCCAAATCATCTTTTTCATATTTGTTTTGTAGATAATCTAACAATTCATCAATCAATGCAGAAGGAGGGATGCTGGTATTGTCTTTATCGCTTTGGCCGATATAACTGAGGTAAAGTTTTTCTTGTGCCGATAAAATGGTCTCTAAAAAAAGGTGTTTATCATTATCCTTTACGTTTCTATCACCCAATTTTGGATGCTGTTTTATCAAATCGAAATCTACAGGATGTTCTTTACGAGGGAATTTGTCATAATTTAAACCTAATAAAGCCACCACTTTAAATGGAATGCTTCGCATTGGGATTAAAGAACAAAAAGTAATTCCGCCACCCACAAAAGAACCAGATTTTGTACTTGCAGAAAGCGATTGTAATAAGCTATAATTAAATAATTGAAAACTTAGCGGCTCTGTTAAAAGTTCATTTAAAGCGTTATATTTTTCTAATTGTTTGATGAGCAGATTATAATCCTCATCCACATTATCAACGGTATCAAAAATGAGATTGGTTAAGATACTTTCTACGTATTTTACCCAATCGGTCAGGTTTCTATTTCTTTCTCTTTGTTGTATCGAGGCTATCAAAACCTCTATAAAATGCACAAAACGAATTATTTCTTCTGCAGCAGAACCCTCTACCATATCTAAAGGGAAAAGCGTATGGTCTTGGCTTTCATATTCTTCGCTACCGCTGATGCAAATCCCTAAAACGATGCGTTCTAATCCATATTTCCAACTTACATAAACGCTTTCATCTTCTAAACTTCCTCCAATCCCAAAACGGATATTAGCTTTGTTTACTATTTTTCTAATCAGCGTTAAATCACTAATTCCAAATCTTTTACGGATATAACCAAAATCTAACAATTGCAAAACGTTTTCTGCAGTTAGGTTGTGGCTGTTCATTTCCATTAAACCAATTAGCGCCGCGGCAATGGTATCATTAGAGGTAAAACTTTCATCGGCTATGCTAAAATTGAATTTGTAAGGCGCATTTTTAAAAACTGCTTTTATGTAAGGCGCATAAGTATCAATATCATTTACCATCACCACAATATCCCTTGGTGAAAGTTTTTTGTCCCCTTTATCTACTAAAGAAATCAAATAATTATAAAGCGCTTCAATCTCTCTTGCTGGCGTAAAACAAGAGTTAATACTAATAGAACCGTCGTGAATTAATTCATCATTTAAAGGTTTTCTGTCTTTATCATCTAAGTTTTCATAAATTTCGTTTTGGATGATGTGCAACAAGTATTTATTCTCAAAATACTGAATATCAAGTGCTTCATAAGTATTAAGCATTTCCTCATTTTTAAATAACAAGAAAAATGTGTTTTGGATAACTTTGCCCCAATTAGTCAATAATGTATTGCCTTCGCTTTGATAATATTCTTCATCCTGATATTTATCCTGCAAACGAATAGCTCTTTTTTTGCTGATGTCTTCTATCCAATATTGCTCTGGAGCGGGATTTAGCAAGTAATAAGAAAAATTAACATGTTGCCCAAGTACATGAAAAAGTTGGATGTGAAAATCGGTTAAAACTGAAAGACCAAATAAATAAATATCTGGCATTTTTTGGACAAGGCGATTTACATTTTGAGGCGTTTTTAAGGCTTCCAAAATATAATCACTCATGTAAGTTTTATCAGGGAATTTCTTTTCAGCAATTTCTTTTGCTTTTATCCAAATGTATTTTTGCCACTCATCAAAACCAATATCTGCAACCGTAGATTGGTTCCAGAGCTTGATTATTTCTGGTCGATAAATTTGATATTGGTCAAATAAATCTGCTATTTTTTGCGCTAGGGCAAGTCTTTTTAAATCTTTATCTAAATTCTCTCCATCATAATATTGGGCGATATTTTTAAATTTATTGATAAAGTTTTCTTCTCCTAAAATCTTAAAAATCAACCAACTTTGATTTTCTGGAGACAAAGGTTGCAAGTATTCTCCACCTAAAATATGGTAAATCTGTGCAACTAAATCGTTGGGTTTTAAGAAACGGTAATTTGCTGCAATCTTTAAATGATTTGCCAACTGTAGCTTTAGCCAATTATTCATTCCCTCGGTTTGAGTGATAAAATTATATGGCTGAAAAATCCCAGTTTTCTTAGATTTTAAATCTTCACAAAATTGTAAAGCTAACTGTGCTAATGAATTGGAAACTTTTAAACTAACTGACATATTTTAGTTGTGAGTATTTAGTAATGAGTATTGAGATGCTTACACTGTTTGATTGTGAACTTTGCAGGTAAGTCTTTATTCTTGGTTCTAATAATCTTTATTCTAACAAGAACCTTTGATTAAT
>JACMNZ010000493.1 GCA_014378285.1 Pseudopedobacter sp. | reverse complement strand
AGGTTAAAAAGCTAATTAAAATTTAACATTAACTTCATATCACTACCCTACATTCAATAAAAATTTTAGAGACGAAAAAAGCTTTTGTTTTAGTTGTGGCCCTGGCATCTATTTATGGCTGTAAAAAATCATCCACTTCTGCTGCTATATATTGCGACCCAGCAATAAGTTATTCCAAAACTGTAAAGCCTATTTTAGTAACCAATTGCACACAATCAAATTGTCATGATGGAAATAATTTAACTTCTTTGGCAAATTATGATATTGCTCATGGCGGAGCCGCTCAAATAAAATCGGATGTCATCAGTGGACGCATGCCCAGAGGAGGGTCATTAAACTCAACTGATAAATCAGCTATCATTTGTTGGATAGATAACGGTGCAAGAAATAATTAAATCAGTTTCTTCAAACTGGTGATAATTCCTCTATGCATTCCATCATGCCATAATAAGAAATTAATAGTTTCTTCTATGCTGTTAAAATCTATTCCCATACCCTGTCTCCAAGAAGGATTTTACGCAAATAAATTCTCATTGAAATCCTTTTCCCAATCATCAATTGTACTTAAAAATAAGTTCTTGTAATGATTGATTTGTTCGTCGTCTACAAACAGCGGAGGGACTGTTCCAGGTTTAAAGTTTTCGAAAGTAGCTTCATCAATCAGCATAGAAAGTCCGCCTCTTTTGTAACTAACTCCTTGTTGAGTTGTAATCATGTGAGCCAAATTCCAGATGATATTATTAGTAAAACCTGCAGGTATTCTATTCAATTGTTCGACCGATAAACCTTCTATATAAGCTAATAAGGTTTTACGTGTAGTTCTATGAATTTCAAATTGCTTTTTCATATCGTTTAAATAAGCGCCAATAGTTTAGGTAGAAAAATAAGTAAGCCAATCATAACAGAGACTATTGCACTTAAAATAACAGCTGCTGCTGCTAAATCTTTAATGACCTTAATTTTAAGATGCTTTTCGGGAGAAATAAAATCGGCTATATTTTCAATACTGGTATTGATGATTTCTGTTATAAAAACTAAACCAATCACTAATATTACTGCCACCCATTCTATTGCGCTGATTTTTAAAATAAATCCTGCCAAAATAGCCAATATGGCTATAAAGAAATGCACCCTAGCATTATGCTCCTCCTTGAAAAGGATTTTCAATCCATTAAAGGCATATGGAAAGCTTTTAATTCGATCTAATAAAGAAAACTTTTTATTTGTCATCACTTAAATCTTTTTCAAATGCTCCTGAGTCAATGCGCCTTTGGTATTTCCTGTATTCAGCGTACTGGCAGGCTCAAATAACATCACAGAAACCTCATTTTCGGCAACCGGCTTATGCTCCACTCCTTTTGGTACAATGATAAAATCGCCAGCTTTAAGGGGAACAACTTTATCCCTGAATTCCATTTTAAATTCCCCATCAATAACTAAAAACATTTCATCTTCATTTTCATGATGATGCCAAACAAACTCACCCTTAAATTTAACCAATTTAACTTCTTGTCCGTTTAATTCGCCCACAATTCTAGGGTTCCAGAAATCATTAAACTGTGCTAACTTTTCTTT
>JACMNZ010000492.1 GCA_014378285.1 Pseudopedobacter sp. | reverse complement strand
CTGTTACCTTAATACGGAGACATCTTATTTTTTATGTTTGTCATAATTTTAGATTTTTCACTTTCTGAGCAAATAATTTAACCATATAAACCTTCATAAAAATTCACGAACCTTATTGTTTATTTAATTTGTTGCATTAGACCGGCTAAATCCGTTTTAGAATGTTCCCTTGTAAAGATCTATCCGTTAACTTCTATCTTCAAAAGAATTTCATAAGCTTAGATTTTTATCAGGAAATAGTTATTAGAGGCAGTTAGGGGAAAATTTTATATTTTATTCTTCAACTGGTTTAACAAATATCACTTCTGAAAATGAAGTTTTTATATGCCAGATTTTTTCTTAAGATTATTGATACTTCTTATATAGTAAATAATAATCACCTCTTTTTTTCTAAGAGTTTAGGCTTAGTAATTATGATGATAGTTTCTTGTATCACAATGATAAAAAGAAGTAAATTTGCATTGTGGTGATCTACTCATTAAATGCTTTATTGTTAAAAGAGAAAGACCATATTTATCAAAAAAATATTAATAGATGTTATCAGAATATAATATTCAAAAAGCTAGTTCAATAGATCAAATTGTATTTGATTATTTTAAGCTTAATCCTAAATTGAAAGAAATACAGGCCAAAGATTTAATGGAAATTTTTGTAGAACAGAAAGTATTTAGTAAAGATTATAAAGAAGGTTTACCACTTAGGGATTTCTTAAAAAAAGTAGAAGAAAGTGATAGTTTAGACTTATTTAAAAAATCAAAACTGGTTAGAAATGAAGAGAATAGGTATTGGTTTTTTGAGAGACGAGGAAACAAATAAAAGTTTTTTGTTCTAAATTTATAATTAACCTCCCTCTGTATCTCCCTCCAGAGAGAGATATTGAACTGCTAGGATTCGGTTTTCAAACATATTTTGTTTTTGAAGGAAATTAGTAATGATTATTTATGCTAAACCTCCATTTTATGTATAAATCAATTCTTGATCATAGCTTTGACGCTAATAGCGCTAGTAATTGAGCATATATTGTTTAAATCCCTACCAGATATTTATCCTTTTATCCTCTGGCAAATACATTTTATCTCCAAGCTGTAAATTAAATGCCTTATAGAAATATTTGCTGTTCATTAATGGCCCATTAACCCGCCACATTGGAGGAGAATGCGAGTTGTTATTTATCCAAAGGCGTAAATACTCATCCTTCATTTTTACTCGCCATATCTTCGCAACAGAGATAAAGAATCGTTGATCGGGCGTAAAGCCTCCAATTTTAGTGGATTCCTGTCCTTGCTTGGTCATTTTAAAAGCATCATAGGCAACCGCCACACCGCTAATATCTGCTGTGTTTTCTCCAACTGTCATTGCGCCTTTAATATGTAGCGTATCCAAAACAGTAAATGAACTGTAAAGATCGATTACCTGATGCGTCTTTGCTTTAAACTTTTCATAATCATCTTTTATCCACCAGTTTTTTACGTTACCTTCTTTATCATATTGTGCTCCCTGGTCATCAAAAGTATGGGTCAATTCATGGCCTATAACCATTCCGATACCACCATAGTTAAGGGCATCATCTGCATTGTTATCAAAATAGGGTGCTTGTAAAATACCTGCCGGAAATACGATTTCATTTGCAGAAGGATTATTATAAGCGGTAACCGTTGAAGGCGTTGTGAACCATTCTGACTTATCAACAGGTTTACCCAATTTTGCCAGTTGATATTGATAGTTGGCAGTGGCAGCCGACACCACATTCTCAAAATATTTATCACGAACAATAGTTACATTGTTATAGTCTCTCCATTTATTGGGATAGCCTATTTTTTTTGTAATCGCAAATAATTTTTCCCTGGCTTTTTGCTTGGTGATGTCACTCATCCAGTCCAGTTTGTCTATTCTAGTTGCAAAAGCTTTTTGTACATTATTTACTAATTCCTCCATTCGCTTCTTGGCATCTTCAGAAAAATATTTTTTCACATACAATTGTCCCAAGGCATAACCCAATGTACCGTCAACAGCACTTGCCATAATTTCACCACGTGGTTTTTGTACAGCCTGTCCGGACAGGACCTTGGTAAATTCAAACGACGCATCTGTAAAAGATTTGCTTAACACATTTGTATATGTATTTATAGAATTAGCCTTCAAATAAACTTTCCAATCGCTAATTGGAATGGATTTTAAGAGGGTATTGAGTTGGTCATAATAGGCTGGTTGACCTACATCAATAGAATCTGCTTTGGCAACCAAATTATTTAACAGAATTTCCCAGCCAATATTGGGTTGTCTTTTTACAAGGTCTGCAACAGCAAACTTATTGTAATTCGCTTTTACATCTCGCAGTTCAACTTTTGTTCTATGTGATGTGGCAAATTGTTTCTCAATATCGTAAACCAGATTAGCGTTCTTTTTAGCCTCCGAGGAACTGTTGCCAGTGAGCTCAAACAAAGTAGCAAGATATTTTTTATAAGCTACTTGGATGGCGGTGGTTGATGAATCTGACTTGAAATAATAATCTCTGTCTGGCAGACCAATTCCGGTTTGGTAGACATGGGCAATGTTAAGGCTACTGTTTTTATCATCTGGCGACACTGAAAAGGCCAGGATTGAAGAATTATTGACCTTTTCTTGATCGGTTACAAATTTCATTAAAGAAGGAATATCGGTGATACTCTCTAAACTGGTAAGCATTGGTTTTATAGGATCATAACCACGTTTGTTAATGGTAACAGTGTCCATTCCTGAAGTATAAAAATCACCTACCTTTTGCTCAATGCTTCCTCCGACATTATTGGTTTTTGAAACACTATCTAATATATTTTGCAACCTTATCCGTTGCGGATAATTCATAAACATATAGGTGCCAACCCCAGATTGTGTAGAGGGTATTTGAACGGTATTATACCATTTACCATTCACATAAGTAAAGAAATTATCGCCGGGTTTTAGCGTAGGGTCTATTCCTTTAATTTCTACAAATTTTTTGTATGATGAAGTTTTGCATGCTGCCAATGACAGGATTACTATAAAAAGGAAAGAAAAATTTTTCATGAATGAG
>JACMNZ010000491.1 GCA_014378285.1 Pseudopedobacter sp. | reverse complement strand
GCATCTAAATCTTTATTATCCAAAAGTTGGTCTGCCGCCGCAATCAGTTCAAAACTTCCCGCAACTTCTATAGAAATAATATCCCTTTCAGCCACCTGGTACTGCAATAAAGATTCATAAGCACCTTTGTATAATGCGCCTGTAACCTCTGCATTCCATGAGGCTACTATAATACCAAAGCGACAATTTTTGCCAGAGGGAACGGTGGTATGAGAAAAATCTGATAAGTTTTTTAAGTGTGATGCCATAACGTAAAAATAAAAAAGGTTAGCTTTTAAAAGCTAACCTTTTACTATAATTCTTTTATATATAATTACAATTTACCCTCTGCCCTTGCAATGTACATCTCTATGTTTGTTGCTGTTGAGCTTTCAGGGTAATCATTTTTGATTTTTGTATAAGCATCTACCGCAGATTTGAAATCTTTTTGCTCTTCGTAAACTAAACCTAATTTTTTTAGATAGATTGGTGCTGCAAATAAGTTATCGCCTTTAGATGCCGCTTTTTTGTAAAAAGTAATGGCGTCATCATAATTTTTTAACTCTACATAAGCATCGCCAGCAGCACCTAAAGCTTCCGGAGCAAGTATAGGATCAGAACCACTGTAATTTGTTAAGTTTTCTGCCGCTTTTTGATATTCGCCTTTATTTAAATATGCGATACCTAAATAGTAATAAGCAAGATTAGCCGATTTAGTATTATCATAATCCGAGATTATCTTCTCAAAACCAGGAAAGTTTCCGTCGCCTTTTATGGCTTTATCCCAATCTTTTTGTTCCCAATATTGTTGTGCTTTAAACATTTGGTTTATAGCTTCGGTTTCTCTTGGGGCTAAATAAAATTTTTGATAAGCAAAGAATAACAATATTAATCCGATAACTGTTCCGCCAATAACTAAGAGACTTTTTTTATTCTCTTGAATAAAAAAGCTAGTTCTACTCATTGAGTTTGAAAATTGTGACGGTTGTTCGATTTCTGTTTTTGACATTTTTAAGGTTCTATTAAAGATTGCAAAAATAGTGTTTTCAACAAAAACAACAACCCATTTATATAATTTATTGTAATATAGTACAATAACCCCTTTTAAAGGCTGTTTAAAAGGTTTTATTTATTTTTTATTAAGCCAAATAGAACAACATTTTTATTTTTTTGAGATAAACACTTCCTATTTTCATAATTTAGCTCCATGTATATCAAAAAACTTTCTTTGGTAAATTTCAAAAATTACGATGAAGCAGAGCTAAGTTTTATTGATGGTGCCAATGCTTTTACTGGCAATAACGGGGCCGGAAAAACCAATCTTTTAGATGCGGTACACTACCTATCTATGTGTAAAAGTTATTTTAACCCAATAGATAGTCAGCAAATTAAACAAGATAGAGACTTATTTATGTTGCAGGGTGTTTTCGAGAAAAACGAGAAAGAAGAACTAATTGCTTGCGGTGTTAAGAAAAATCAAAAGAAACAATTTAAAAGAAACAAAAAAGAATACACCCGTTTGGCAGAACACATAGGGCTTTTTCCCTTAGTGATGATTTCTCCAAACGATATTAGTTTAATATTAGAGGGCAGCGAAGAAAGACGCAAATTTATTGATACCGTAATATCTTTAACCAATCATCAATATCTGGATGATTTGATTTTTTATAATAAAACCCTGCTAAACCGTAACGCACTTCTTAAGCAAATTGCAGATAGCGGCCGTTACGACCCAACTTTATTAGAGATTTTTGACGACCAACTAATTACATCCGGTAACAAGATTTTTGAGCAACGTAAAGCTTTTATGGAAATCTTTACCCCTGTTTTTAATCAGCATTACCAATATTTATCTGGCAAAGCAGAGGTTGTAGAGCTTATTTATCAGTCTCCCTTATTTGAGGATAATTTTAAAAGTATCCTTAAAAAGAATTTAGAGAAAGACCGCGTTTTACAAAGAACGTCACAGGGAATTCATCGTGATGAATTAGTTTTCCAAGTTCATGAAGGTATGCCTTTGAAGAAATTTGGCTCTCAAGGGCAGCAAAAATCTTTTCTGATAGCCTTAAAACTGGCTAAATATTCATTCATTTATCAAAAAGTTGGCTTTAAACCGATGCTTTTATTAGATGATATTTTTGATAAATTAGATGATCTACGCATCACCAAATTG
>JACMNZ010000097.1 GCA_014378285.1 Pseudopedobacter sp. | reverse complement strand
TGAAAGTTTTTTTGAAACCTTAAAAAGTAAATATCCCCAAGTTGAATTGTATTATTTCCAAAGTAATGTGGAAGGAGAAATTATCAATAAACTGCATGAGATAGGTTTCTCTTTTGATGGTATTGTGATGAATGCTGGTGCCTATACACATACATCCGTTGCCATAGGCGATGCAATTGCAGCAATTAAAACGCCAGTTGTAGAAGTGCATATATCTAATGTTTACGCTAGAGAAGAATTTCGCCATCATAGTATGATTGCCAAAAACTGTAAAGGAATTGTAACTGGTTTTGGGATGTTATCTTATGAAATGGCCTTGCAAAGTTTTATGCTTTAACCTTTTTTTGATAAGTCGATAAATAAACTGTTCCAGCTAAAATAGCCATAATTGCGCATGCAATGCAGATGCTTTGCCATCCTTTCCATTCCCATAACGCTAACCCAATTGCAGATCCAAGAGAAGCGCCGATAAAACTCATGGTCATTAAAACGGTATTCAATCGGTTTCTAGCGGCAGGGTCTAAAGCATAAACCCTTGTTTGGTTGCTAATATGAACAGCCTGCTGGCCCATTTCTAATAGAATTATACCTCCTATAAAAATGAAAAGTTGAGTGCTAAAAAAGTAAAATACTATCTGGCTTAGCAGTAAAATTAATAAGCCATAACCAACTGCAATTCTAGGGTTGCCGTTATCTCCTAATCTACCAATTAAAGGAGCGGTAAAAGCACCAATAGCGCCCACTAGACCAAATAAACCAATTTTATCGCTTTCAAAATGATAAGGTTGTTGGGCTAATAATAAAACCATGTTTGTCCAAAAAGCACCAAAAATCATAAACACAAAAAAATTGATAATTGAACTTTCCCTTAGAACGGGTTCTTGCTTTATCAAAGTAGTTAAAGAACCCATCAGTTTTTTATAACCACCTTCAAAATTGGGGAAATTTTTAGGAAAACGGTAATAGATTACTACCGTTATAATACTACAAATAATTGCTGCAATCCAAAACATTGTACGCCATCCGTAAAGCTCACCTATAAAACCACTTACCGTTCTTGAAACTAAAATCCCTATTAGCAAACCACTCATCACGGTTCCAACCACTCGCCCACGTTGTTCTGCTGCAGATAAATGAGCTGCTAATGGTAATATCAATTGAGGAACACAAGAACTAAACCCGATTAAAAAACAAGCAATTTCTAATATCCAAAACTGGGGAGAAATTGCTGCACCTATCAAAGCAATTACCGCAACAATGGTAGTGATAATGATTTGTTTCTTGCGTTCAAACATATCACCTAAAGGCACTAAAAACAATAAACCTGCGGCATAACCAGCTTGTGTTAAATATGAAGTATGCCCAGCTTGTGCAGAAGTGATGTTAAACTCTTTGGCTATTAAAACGATTAATGGCTGACAATAGTAAATATTAGCAACAATGAAACCTGTAGCCAAAGCCATTATGGTTACATCAGATTTTTTTAATTCCATTAAAAGGTTTAGTTTTCTCTTAGATTTTTAAATTTTTTATTTCCCAATAAAAAGTAATCGATAACGATACTCTTATTGTACATACCAACCAAGTTTGGGGTTTTAGAAACATCCCTATTATATTTAACAGTATTGTTATAAAAAGCCTTAATTACATGTATATGAGCTTTAGAAACTGCGGCAGCATTTTTAAATTTGCCATCAGCCATAAATTTTATAATAGCTAAAAAGTCTAAACAAAACCTAAACGGTATTAAAAAGTTTGCCCTAGAAGGTTTAATGTTTTTTTTGATTAAATAGTGGTTATTCCTGAAATTGAGATAAGTTTTAAAAGGACTTTCTACATTTAAAGTACCGCCCCCAACATGGTAAATCATAGATTGACCGCAATACATCACTTTATAGCCAAGGTTTTTAACCCTCCAACAAAGGTCAATTTCTTCCATGTGTGCAAAAAAACGCTCATCTAAACCATTTACTCGTTTCCAAACCGATGATTTTATGAATAAAGCACAACCAGCTGCCCAAAAAATCTCTTTATTGTCATCGTACTGACCTTTATCCTCTTCTACAAAATCAAAAATACGTCCCCTGCAAAAAGGGTAAGCCCATTTATCTATAAAACAACCAGCTGCACCTGCATATTCAAATTGATTTTTGTTGATTAAAGATTTAATTTTTGGTTGTGCAATAGCTATTTTATTATCGCTCTCCATCAAATCTATTACTGGCTTTATCCATCCTGCGGTTACCTCAACATCAGAATTTAAAAGAATATAATAATCTGCCTGTACTTGTGCCAAAACTTTATTGTAGCCTTCGGCAAAACCAAAATTCCTCTCATTTCTAATCACCTTAACTAAAGGGAAATTATCTGTCAAAAAATCACAAGATTTATCAGTAGAATCATTATCACCAACAATTATTTGAAGATTAGGATAAGGACAATTAAAAACAGAAGGTAAAAATTTCTCTAAGTAATTTTGACCGTTCCAGTTTAAAATTACAATGGCTACGCTAGGATGTTCCATAAATTGCCTCCTTTTTATATTTCCATCTTTTGTGTGACCATAACCAATAAGCAGGCTCGGTTAGTATCCTGTTCTCTAAAATTTCTGTATGTTTTTTTGTGATTTCTAAAGGTTGGGCTTTTGATGGGTCATCACAAACTAGTTTAAAATCGCAAGCATAATAACCTCGTTTTAATAAAGAAACATCACAAAAAACAACAGGATAATTGGTAGAAATAGCGATTTTTTCTAAACCCATAAACATCCTGGTTTCTTGGTTTAAAAAATCGATATAAACATCAGACTCCAAATGTGCGGGTGTTTGATCGGTTGCAAATATAGTTGCAGTAAGTTTTGTTTTACTTTTTATAATTTCCCTTAAGGCAAATTTCATCCTTATCATTTTAACGCCGGTTTTTTCACGAGCTTTTTTAAAAAATTCATCAAAAAAGATGTTATTTAACGGTTTGTAAATAATGAGCACATCAGCTTTTACAGCAACAGGCGTGGCCACTGCACACCATTCCCAATTGCCATAATGCCCAACGCCTAATAGATAATTCTGGTTTTTACTTTCGTAATTTCTTAATAATT
>JACMNZ010000490.1 GCA_014378285.1 Pseudopedobacter sp. | reverse complement strand
TTGCAATGGACGCGTCCTCATCAAAAAATAAGGGTTTAAAATTTTGTTGAACAAATTGGTCCATCAAAGTATTCCCAGGTCCCAAATCACTACATAAAACATCCTCAAAATTGATATTGGGTTTTAAAATAGTAAAGTTAGCTATTCCTCCAATATTTAATAAAACGCGGCTTTCATTGTCATCTCTAAACAATAAATAATCTCCATACAAAGCTAAAGGCGCTCCCTCTTCTCCTTGCGCAATGTTCTTTTGTCTAAAATCACTTAGAGTAATAATTCCTGTGTTAACAGCAATTTGGTCGGCATCACCAATTTGGAAAGTTGCGTTTCCAAAATCATCAACGTTTCTCAATTTAGCAGATGAATGATAAATGGTTTGACCATGACTGGCTATTAAATCTATTTGATTATTTTGATATTTATTTTTAGCGAGAAAAGCATTAATATACTTGGCGTGTAGTTGGGCTATTCCTTTATTAATTAAACATATTTGTTCTAAATCAACATCCTTTATAAAGCATATTTTCTTTACCGTATTCTTAAAATCAGCAGGATAAGAAATGGTTTCAAAAGCCAACAGTTGCACCTTTGTTGATTTTCCAAAACCCATAATATTACAAAGTGCAATATCTAATCCATCTAATGACGTTCCAGACATTAACCCAATAATTAGTCTTTCATTTTTATCAGCAATTTTACTTAATTTTCCTATATCTAAATTCATCACCCGTTTTATACAGCTAAAAATATGTAAACATTTTAAAATTAACCAAATAGTGCATAAAAACGCAAATTTTTACTTTGATAGAAAAAACACGCATAATTAATATTATGAATATTATATTTGACTTAAATATTATTAAAATATGGCCCGTTTAAACCTTTTAGAGGAAACCCGATTTGAAAAACTTCCAGTAAATGTATTCGATAATGAAGCTGAAGCTTGCAAAACAGTTGCCCGAAAAATAAGCAATCTAATTATAGCTAAAAGCGAGAAAATGGAAAAAACCATTTTAGGCTTAGCTACCGGCGCTACACCCATTGGTGTTTATGCAGAATTGATTAGGATGCATAAAGAAGAGGGTTTAAGTTTTAAAAACGTGGTCACATTTAATTTGGATGAATATTACCCGATGAAACCTAATGCAGAACAAAGTTACGTGAGGTTTATGAAGGAGAATTTATTTGATCATATTGATATTAATTTTGACAATGTACATGTTCCTGATGGCACACTTAAATTGGAAGAAGTACAACAGTTTTGCATTAATTACGAAAAGAAAATAACAGCCTATGGTGGTTTAGATCTCCAATTATTGGGGATAGGAAGAACTGGTCATATTGGTTTTAATGAGCCAGGCTCTGCTCCAAACTCAGGAACAAGATTAGTTACTCTTGACGATTTAACTAAGAAAGATGCCGCTAAAGATTTCGGTGCCAAATCCAATGTGCCCTTAAAAGCCGTTACCATGGGTGTAGGCACTATTTTTAAGGCAAAAGAAATTATTTTGATGGCTTGGGGAAGTAAAAAAGCTTCTATAATTAAAAAAGCGGTAGAGGAAGATATTTCTAGTGAAGTACCAGCCACATTTTTACAACTTTCTGATCATGTTGAATTTGTTTTAGATAAGGAAGCAGCATCTTTATTAACTCGTTTTGATACACCTTGGCTGGCAAAAGATTGTATTTGGAGCGATGAAATGATTAAAAAGGCTATTATTTGGCTGGCTAGCACATTAAAAAAACCAATTTTAAAATTAACAGATGAAGATTATAATAACCATGGGATGTCCCAATTGGCAACCGAAAAAGGACCTGTTTATCACCTAAATATTCACATTTTTAATTTGCTGCAACATACCATTACAGGTTGGCCAGGTGGTAAACCTAATGCAGATGACAGTCAAAGACCTGAAAGAGCAAAGCCAGCTATTAAAAAGTCGCTCATTTTTTCTCCCCATCCTGATGATGATGTGATATCTATGGGAGGTACTTTTATCAGATTGATAGATCAAGGGCATGACGTACATGTTGCGTATCAAACAACTGGTAATAATGCAGTTTGGGATGATGATGCCATTAGATATTTAGAATTCGCTTTAGGTTTATCTAACGCTCTTTCTGATGAGCACCAAAAACTTTTGGGCATTTATGAAGATTTAAAAACTTTCATTAATAATAAAACTCCTAACCAAGCCGACCCTGAAGAATTAAGACAAATTAAGGGTTTGATTAGGAAAGGAGAAGCAAGGGCAGGAGCTAGGTATTGCGGTTTAAATGATGATCATATACATTTTATGGAAATGCCCTTTTACGAGAAAAGGAAATCCAGCAGAAGAAATGAAATATCTGAAGATGATGTAAAAGTTACCATGGCCTTATTGCAAAAAATTAAGCCGCATCAAATATTTGCTGCAGGTGATTTTGCTGACCCGCATGGAACACATAAAATTTGCTTTGAGGCTGTAAAAAGAGCATTGGAAACTTTAAGAAAAACAGAAAAATGGGCACAAGAATGTTGGGTTTGGCTTTATAGAGGCGCATGGCATGAATGGGAAACTCATGAAATTGAAATGGCGGTTCCACTTTCTCCACAAGAGTTAGAACGAAAGAAAAATGCCATATTCAAACATCAATCTCAAAAAGATAGACCAGTTTTCCCTGGAGATGATGCCCGTGAGTTTTGGGTAAGATCCGAAGAAAGAAATAAAGATACTGCAAAACAATACGATGAATTGGGCTTGGCCGATTATGAAGCTATGGAGGCTTTTGTAAAATGGAAATTCAATTAAGTAATCTATATTATTTCAACTTTTACATTAAAACTGATAGCATTGAATAGTAAAATTTAACTTATGACCAAAGCCGCAACTATAAATCAAAGATTAATTTATCTCGATGTTTTTAGAGGATTAACAGTTGCAGCTATGATTTTAGTGAATAGCCCAGAAAGTTGGGGACATATTTATGCACCTTTAGAACACGCTGCCTGGAATGGTTGTACACCAACGGATTTAATTTTTCCATTCTTTCTTTTTATCGTTGGCGTATCCATATGCTTTAAGCATATCCTATCGCTATAATTCCACATCACTCTTCATCAATTATATAAAGGGCAGAAGCTAAATGCACAAAGCTAAAAGCTAAAAACCTGTATTGATAAATATTACATCAAATAATTGTAATTAATCATTAAACTCTATATAATACCTACAAAAATGCAAATATAAATGATTCAAAGGCTAAAAAAATAGCGAACGATATCATTGAAGCTCAAAAAAAGGATTGATATAGCACATTACTGTG
>JACMNZ010000489.1 GCA_014378285.1 Pseudopedobacter sp. | reverse complement strand
TAAAGAAATAACCCCAAATAGCAGGATTAAAACTCTTTTACAGGCAATACAACTGAGCAGAGATAGTTTAGGAATTCAAAAAGATTTTAGCAAACAAGACATTTATAAAAGCATTAGTTCCCAATATATTAATGCTTGGGGAACCCAACAAAACTTAGCGCTTTCCTTACAAATATTAGCGTTATTACAAAAACAAGATACTATTTTAAAAAAGTTAACCCAAAAGTCCGTTTTTAAACAAACTGATTATTTAACTTTTAAAGTATCTTTAGAACAGCAAATCTTCTCTGTAATTCAAAATGAAACTCAATTAAAATATGATTTATCATCGCTTAACCTTTTAAGTGGGATAAAAGACTCTAACATTTACAAACTAAAATCTGCTTATCAAGAAAATTTAGTTGACAATAATTTAGGTAGAGATTTAATTTCAAGAAAATACAAAGTTGATAGTTTAAGAACTTTAAATTCTTTACAACAATTAGCTTATAACTATCAGCCAAAAGCTGCTGTTTTTGTTGATGGTGGTTATCAATCTTCTCTCCCGTCAAACTATTATAAAAACTTCGGCTTTTCGGTAGGATTAAATCTCTCTATTCCCATTTATGATGGTGGTTTAAGAAAATTAAGCACCCAACAAATAAAACTCAATCTAGAAACTCAATATTTCTACAAAGAATATTACCAAAATCAATTTCAAATTCAGCAGAAACAGTTGAAAGACCTAGTTTTAGCTTATGAAGATTTAATTAAAAAATCTGAAACACAATTGGTTTACTCTAAAACCTTAATTAAAGCCAATGCACTGCAATTAAGTACTGGAGATATAAGAATGACGGATTACATACTTTCAATTTCCAACTACTTAAACATTGAGGTTAACCAATTGCAAAACAGGTTAAACCAGTTACAAACCATAAATCAATTAAAATACTTTACCTTAAAATAGTGATGAAAATATTTGTAAACCTTTTGGTTTTTGTAATGATATTATCTGCCTGTGGAGAAAAAAAAACAGACCAAAATATTGGAGAGGAAATAAAAACAATCACTCCGGTTTCTGTTACAAATCCACAAAAAGTAGATTTAAAAGAAGATTTGATTTTAAATGCAACTTCTACCTATCTATTAAAAATAAGTGTTAAAGCACCAATCAACGGATATATACAAAATTCATCAATTAAAATTGGACAATTTGTAAGTAAAGGTGCTAGTTTATTTACTTTAAAAACTAAAGAAGCTGAAAGTTTAGGAAACACTATCAATAAATTAGATAACTCTTTCAATTTTACGGGAATAAGCTCAGTTAAAAGCCCGGTGAGTGGTTTTATAACAATCCTAAACCATCAAACCGGAGATTATGTACAAGACGGAGAAATTTTAGTAGAAATAGTTGATAAAAATAGTTTCGGATTTTTGATGAATGTGCCTTATGAAAATCATCAGCTTATAGCTAAAAACAAAAACTTAAAAATTTCCCTTCCGGATGGAAGAATTTTAGATGGTGTAGTTTCTCAAATTATGCCAGGTTTAGATTCTATCTCTCAAACACAAAAAGTTTTGGTAAAAGTAAATTCAAGCATCAATATTCCAGAGAATTTGATTGCTAATATATCCATCACAAAAAAACAATCTTCTAATATATCCTTACCAAAAGAAAGTGTTTTGGCTGATGAAAGCCAGAACGAGTTTTGGATTATGAAG
>JACMNZ010000096.1 GCA_014378285.1 Pseudopedobacter sp. | reverse complement strand
TTTGCATGAGGAGCCCAAACTCTAAAAAATACGCCTTTATCATGTAAAATGGCGCCCATGCCACTAACATTTATTTTATTGTCAATTTCTGATTGCATAAATTAATTTTATGAAAAATGATAAGCTAATTCTAAGCCAATTTTTTCTTGATAAGAAATATGATTTGGGCGTTTTAACGCTGTCTTTTTTGCTTCGCTATCGCTACGGTTTTTTTTGCAGAAAAAGCAAAAAAGAACTGGCTTTGAAATAAAGCCACAATCAGCCAGCTAACGTATTAGTAGAGTTAAGAATTTAGATATGAGAAGCGAGAATAAAGATTCAAGAAACAAGAATCAAGAATCAAGAAAATCAGCGGAATATGCGGGAGAAAACGTAAAAAAAGAAAAAAGACAGACACGAGAGACTTGAGAGATTAGAAACAAGAATCAAGAGCTCTGCGGAAATCTGCGGAATCTGCGGGAGAAAACTCAAGCTTGCAGATTGATTAAATTATATAAACTGTGTTTAATCTTTTACCTTCTTAGGGAAAATCAAAGAAGCTACCACACTCACAGTCAAGATAGCAAGGATTACAAAAAGAGAATCAACAGTGGAGAATCCCCATTTAACTAACCAGTGATGAGCTAACATTTTTACACCGATAAAAACTAAAAGAACTGCTAAACCAGTCTTTAAATAATGAAATTTATCGATCACGTTTACCAAAAGAAAAAACATAGATCGCAATCCTAAAATCGCAAATATGTTAGAAAAGAAAACGATGTATGGGTCTTTAGTCACCGCAAAAATAGCCGGAATAGAATCTACCGCAAAAATCACATCAGTAAACTCTATCACTAATAACACTAAAAAAAGTGGCGTGATAAATAATTTATTATTTTTTCTGTGAAAGAAAAAGTGACCAACATATTCTGGATGAACAGGAAAATATTTAGAAGCCAACTTCACTACTTTATGGTTTTCAGGATCTATTTTTTCATCCTCTCCCCGACTTAAAAACATTGTTACGCCACTATAAATCAAAAAAGCGCCAAAAATGTATAATATCCAACCAAATTCATTAATTAAAGTAGCGCCTAAAAATATAAAGATAAATCGCATCACTACCGCACCCAAAATTCCCCAAAACAATACTCTATGATAGTATTTTTCATTAACCCCAAAAGCGGTAAATATCAAAACCATTACAAAGATATTATCTACTGATAAAGCATATTCAATCACATAACCGGTAATAAATTCTAAGCTTAAATTATCATTATATTTATTTAGGTTTTCATGAAAGTTGGTAGACTTTACAGTAATATTATGCTGATTATCCTTAACAATCTGCTCTAACTGTACTTGGTTTGTTATGTTGTGCAGCTGCTGACCTTCGGTTTTTAAAAAGAAATAAAAAGCAATAGCAAAGGATACCCAAACTGCACTCATAATTGCTGCTTGAGTAAATGTTACAGGTTTATCTTTTTTATGAAAAAGCCCTAAATCTAAAGCCAACATCAAAATGATAAAAAGGGTAAACGCCCCAAAGAATATTAATTCGTTACTCATTTATTTTTTTCTTTCGGTAGTAAAACGCACCAGTTGTTCCAATCCAGTTTTAGATGATGAATCAGGAAATTTAGAAATGATATCGAATGCTTTTGCCTGATATTTCATCATCTGTTCCTCGGCGTAAGCCAAACCACCACTTTGCTGTACAAAATTTATAATTTGATTAATTTTTAGAGGATCATCTTCATGGTTTTTTACCAGATTAATCATTTTTTTCTTTTCCGTTGTTTCAGCTTTATTTAAAGCATAAATTAGCGGAAGCGTTACTTTCTTTTCTTTGATATCAATTCCTTTTGGCTTACCTACATCATCCACTCCAAAATCAAATAGATCGTCTTTTATTTGAAAAGCAATACCAATATTCTCTCCAAAAGAATGCATTAATTTGATGGTTTCTTCATCGGCACCTGCAGAAGAAGCTCCGGCAGCACAACAAGAAGCAATTAAAGAGGCGGTTTTTTGACGTATTACTTCATAATAAATAGCCTCGCTAATATCCATTTTACGAACCTTTTCAATCTGCAACAATTCGCCTTCGCTCATTTGTTGTACAGCATCCGAAACAATTTTGAGCTGTTTAAATTCATTATTATCAACAGAAAGTTGCAATCCTTTAGCCAGCAGATAATCGCCAACCAAAACGGCAATTTTATTCTTCCATAAAGCGTTGATAGAGAAAAAACCACGTCGCTCAAAAGAATTATCTACTACATCATCATGTACCAAAGTTGCGGTGTGCAGTAATTCTACCAATGAAGCCGCCCTGTAAGTTGATTCTGTAATACCACCACAAATATTTGCAGAAAAAAACACAAACATTGGTCGCATTTGCTTTCCTTTTCTCTTTACGATATAGTGTGTAATGCGATCTAAAAGCGGAACAGAGCTTTGCATAGAAGCTTTAAACTTCTCTTCAAAAGCGTCAATTTCTTTTTCTATGGGTTTTTTAATCTGATCTAATTTCAGCATTTCCAAAAAACAAATGGGTTTGATTATGGTTTGCAAACATAATGTAAAAAACCCGATTAAGGGAACGTAATAATAAAGCTTTAGTCATGTTTATCTGCTAATTCTATATCTTTACTTTTATAAATTTTAATCAACAATGAAAAAAATATTATTCTCCATTTTTTTATCTCTTTCAATATGCGTTAACCTTTTTGCACAAGAAAAGGAGAAAATTAAAACCGATTTTGAGTTTTTTAATTGGAGCTCCTTAAGTTATACTTTTGGTTTAAACGATGTAATCTTAAACGAGAAATTAAATTCTTTACACCTCAAAACAGTTTTTGGATTCGCAACACCAAAAACTGGATTCGGGATTGGGTTAGAGAATGCTACTTTTAGAAACCCTAACAGCAGCAGTGGCGCAAGTTTTAATACCTTAAGTTTTAGCGGTAATTTACATCAATT
>JACMNZ010000488.1 GCA_014378285.1 Pseudopedobacter sp. | reverse complement strand
TCTTTTTGTGTTGATAAATCCGTTGAGAAAAATAGCGAAGGAAAGATCATGCATAGATTTATAATCTTCGTCTTCTTCTTTTTTTAACCAGTTACTTATCTCTGCCCTAGTTACTTCTTTATCTGCAGAAGCAAAAATGGCAATCATTTTATCATCATTAAAATCGAAAGTATAACGTAAACGCCTTAAAATATCATTATTGGTCATGCTACAAATATATCCATTTATAATTTTTTGTTAATGTTTAAATCTAAAAGTATAACAGCGTTTATTTGTTTGATTTCATCATCATAAAACCATTATTAGATGTTTAGGATTTGCGTTAACGATTGAAACGGCATCCTTTTTGTCCGCCAGCTGGCGGACAAAAAGATATAGTGTAAAGCGTGTAAAAACGCCCAAGTAAAAATACTTTACATTAATATAAGGTAGTAGAAATCATTTTTTACTAAATTAGCAATTCATAAAAATTTCGTACACAAAAATAAAATCAATACAATAATGGCATTTGATTTAGACATGATCAAAAAGGTTTATGCTGGCTTTGGTAGCAAAGTTGATGCTGCCCGTAAAGCGGTTGGTAAACCATTAACTTTAACAGAAAAAATTCTTTACGCCCATATTTGGGATGAGGAAGCAAACCAAGCTTATAAAAGAGGGGTCGATTATGTAGATTTTGCACCTGACCGTGTGGCCATGCAAGATGCCACTGCCCAAATGGCGCTTTTGCAATTTATGCAAGCTGGTCGCCCTAAAGTTGCAGTGCCATCTACAGCACATTGTGATCACTTGATACAAGCCAAATTTGGTGCAGAAACTGATTTAGAAAAAGCAAATACAGAAAGTAAAGAAGTTTTTGATTTCTTGGGTTCTGTTTCTAATAAATACGGAATTGGTTTTTGGAAACCTGGTGCAGGAATTATCCACCAAGTGGTTTTAGAAAATTATGCTTTCCCTGGTGGGATGATGATTGGTACCGATTCTCATACCGTTAATGCTGGTGGATTAGGCATGTTGGCAATTGGTGTTGGTGGTGCAGATGCTTGTGATGTGATGGCTGGTTTGCCTTGGGAGCTTAAATTCCCTAAATTAATTGGTGTAAGATTGACTGGAAAACTTTCTGGTTGGACAGCTCCAAAAGACGTAATCTTAAAAGTTGCAGGTATTTTAACCGTAAAAGGCGGTACTGGTGCAATTGTAGAATATTTTGGCGAAGGTGCTACTTCTATGTCTTGTACCGGAAAAGGAACCATTTGTAATATGGGTGCAGAAATTGGCGCAACTACTTCAACTTTCGGTTACGATGAATCTATGGAACGTTATTTACGTTCTACCGATAGAAACGACATTGCTGATGCTGCAAATGAAGTGAAAGAACATTTAACTGCAGATGCAGAAGTTTATGCAAATCCAGAACAATATTTTGATGAAGTAATTACTATAGATTTATCCACTTTAGAACCACATTTAAACGGTCCGTTTACGCCAGATTTGGCAACTCCAGTTTCTGAAATGAAAGAAGCTGCTGCTAAACATGATTGGCCCTTAACTGTAGAATGGGGCTTAATTGGTTCTTGTACCAACTCTTCTTACGAGGATTTATCAAGAGCCGCATCTATTGCACAACAAGCAATTGATAAAGGTTTAGGTACAAAATCTTCTTTCGGGATTAATCCAGGATCAGAGCAAGTACGTTACACTGCAGATAGAGATGGTTTATTAAGTGTATTTGAAAAACTTAACGCTACTATATTTACTAACGCTTGCGGTCCGTGTATTGGAATGTGGGATAGAGTAGGAGCTGAAAAGCAAGAAAGAAATACAATCGTACACTCATTTAATAGAAATTTTGCTAAAAGAGCTGATGGTAATCCAAATACTTGTGCTTTTGTTGCTTCACCAGAAATGGTTGCGGCTATCGCAATTTCTGGTCGTTTAGATTTTAATCCTTTAACAGATACTTTAACAAACGATAAGGGCGAACAAATAAAATTAGAAGCACCTACTGGTGATGAATTACCCGCTAAAGGATTTGCTGTTGAGGATTCAGGATATCAAGCGCCAGCTGAAGATGGTTCTGGTATTGAGGTAATTGTTTCTCCAACTTCACACCGTTTGCAATTGTTAGAGCCATTTTCAGCTTGGGAAGGTACAGATTTGAAAGGTTTAAAATTATTGATTAAAGCCAAAGGTAAATGTACAACTGATCATATTTCTATGGCCGGACCTTGGTTGAAATTCCGTGGGCATTTAGATAATATTTCTAATAACATGCTGATTGGTGCTATCAATTTTTATAACGAAAAAACGGATAACGTTAAAAACCAATTGACGGGTGAATATGGTCCTGTGCCTCAAACACAAAGAGATTACAAAGCAGCCGGAATTGGGTCTATTGTAGTTGGTGATGAAAATTATGGCGAAGGATCTTCTAGAGAACATGCTGCCATGGAGCCTCGTTTCCTAGGAGTTAGAGCCGTTTTAGTTAAATCGTTCGCTCGTATTCACGAAACAAACTTGAAAAAGCAAGGGATGTTAGGTTTAACATTTGTAAACCCCGCAGATTATGATAAAATATTAGAAGATGATGTTATTGATATTATCGGTTTAACAGAATTTACTCCTAATCAACCTTTAACCATTGTGCTGAATCATAAAGACGGAAGCGTTGATTATTTTGAAGTGAACCATACCTATAATGCACAACAAATAGAATGGTTTAAAGCAGGTGCTGCTTTAAATATTATTCGTAAAAATATAGTTTCTTAAAAAAGTTGAAATTTATAAAATGCAAAAACCTTCTTGCTAATCGCAAGAAGGTTTTTTGTGTATAATGATACTACTTTTGTTCTGAAGGTATTAAAATCAACTTGGCACTAATTGATCCTGGGGGAGTTATTATTCCGGTTCCGTTAGAACTTTGAATTCTTAACTGTACCCTTTGGTTATTTACCTCGTAAGAATAAGAAATACCAAAATAAGTTTGTGGAACAGGCTCATAAACTCCACTGACGAACGAAACATATACCAGAACCCCATCTAAAGTGTTTTGGTAAATATCATTATTTGAAAATGTAAGATTGGCAGTAAAAGTTTTACCTCCATCCACTGTTTTCCAAGTATTTGCATCTATGGTATAATAAATAGTTTGGTTTGGTGTAATATTGGTAACGTATTCTTTTCGACATGCGGTAACCCCAATAATGGATAAACCCAAAAATAAAAATAATAGCTTTTTCATATTGATTTGTTTTAATTGTTAACCATAATTAATAATAATGATGCCATTAAATAGAAGACGATTTTAATATTAGATAGGTTGCACCTAAAACAAAAAAAGCGTTCAGATTTTATCTAAACGCTTTTACAATGAGAATTAAATTTATTTATTCTCCGCCTTCTTTTTCTTCTTTTTTCTTCTTTTTCTTAGATGTTTTGCCAATTATTTTGATTTCTTCTTTTTCTTTATCAAAACCAACTTCCATTATATCTCCTTCAGAAAGTTCGCCCTTTAATATTTCTTCTGCAATTGGATCTTCTAAATATTTTTGGATAGCTCTTTTTAATGGTCTTGCACCAAAAGCAATGTCAAAACCTTTTTCAGCGATGTATTCTTTTGCTTCATCGGTTAATTTGATATCATAACCTAATGCATTAACTCTTCCAAATAAAGCCTTCAATTCAATATCGATAATTTTGAAAATCTCTTCTTTTGCTAAAGAATTGAATACGATTACATCATCAACCCTGTTTAAGAATTCTGGTGCAAAAGCTTTTTTCAATGCACTTTCAATAACTGTTCTGCTATGCGTATCTGCCTGATTTGCTTTTGCCGCTGTACCAAAACCAACACCTTGGCCAAAATCTTTTAACTGGCGAGCACCAATATTAGAAGTCATGATTACGATGGTATTCCTAAAATCAACTTTTCTGCCTAAAGAATCCGTTAACTGCCCTTCATCTAAAACTTGCAACAAAATGTTGAACACATCTGGATGCGCTTTTTCAATCTCATCTAGCAAAATAACAGAATATGGTTTTCTACGTACTTTTTCTGTTAATTGTCCGCCTTCTTCATAACCTACATATCCCGGAGGCGCACCAACTAATCTCGATATGGAGAATTTTTCCATATACTCACTCATGTCAATTTGAATCAAAGAATCATCAGAATCAAACATAAAACGAGCTAATTCTTTGGCTAATTCTGTTTTACCAACACCAGTTGGTCCTAAAAAAATGAAGGATCCAATTGGTTTTTTAGGGTCTTTTAAACCAGCTCTTGTTCTTTGTATCGCTCTCGTTAATTTTTTAATAGCTTCATCCTGACCAATGATTTTCTCATTGATTTTCTCTTTCATGTTCAATAGTTTGGCACTATCTGCTTGCCCCACTCTTTGAACAGGAATACCTGTCATCATAGAAACTACTTCGGCAACATTATCATCAGTAACCGTATATCTTTTGCTTTTGGTTTCAGCTTCCCATTCGGTTTTAGCTTTTTCCAATTCTTCTAAAAGATTTTTCTCTGTATCACGTAGTTTTGCTGCCTCTTCATATTTCTGACTTTTAACTACTTTATTTTTTTCTACTTTAATTAGCTCTATCTTTTCCTCAATATCAATGATGTTTTCGGGAACATGGATATTTGTTAAATGAACCCTAGAACCAGCTTCATCTAAAGCATCAATAGCTTTATCAGGTAAAAAACGATCAGTTATATATCTTGAGGTTAAACTTACACAGGCATTAATTGCTTCATCTGTGTAAGTAACACCATGGTGGTCTTCGTACTTGTCTTTAATCCTATTTAAAATTTCAATAGTTTCTGTTGGAGTTGCAGGCTCTATCATTACCTTTTGGAAACGACGGTCTAAAGCTCCATCTTTTTCTATATACTGACGGTATTCATCTAAAGTTGTAGCACCAATACATTGAATTTCTCCCCTTGCCAAAGCAGGTTTAAACATGTTAGAAGCATCTAAAGAACCAGAAGCTCCACCTGCACCAACAATAGTATGTATCTCATCGATAAATAAAATAACGTCTGGAGATTTTTCCAACTCGTTCATCACCGCTTTCATACGCTCTTCAAACTGTCCACGGTATTTTGTACCTGCAACCAAAGAAGCTAAATCTAAAGTAACTACACGTTTATTAAATAAAACCCTAGAAACTTTACGTTGAACAATTCTAAGAGCCAAACCTTCTGCAATGGCAGATTTACCAACGCCAGGTTCACCAATTAAAATTGGGTTATTTTTCTTTCTTCTCGATAAAATCTGTGAAACCCTTTCAATCTCTTTTTCACGCCCAACGATAGGATCTAGTTTTCCATCCTCGGCCATGCGTGTTAAATCACGACCAAAATTGTCTAAAACAGGAGTTTTTGATTTAATATCAGAAACTTTTTTAGGAGCAGTAAAGGCATCATCATCTTTAAAATCTTCTTCGCCAGCAGCAGCATTTCTTACATCATCCCTAAAGCCATCCTTATTATTCTCTACTTCTACTTTAAAAGCCTCATAGTTTAAGCTAAACTGAGCTAAGATTTGAGACGCAATATTATCTTCTTCCCTTAAAACAGAAAGTAATAAATGCTCTGTACCAATTACATCACTTTTAAATATTTTTGCTTCTAAGTAAGTAATTTTCAGTACTTTTTCTGCTTGTTTTGTTAATGGGATATTACCCAAATTAACGGTGGTACCAGAGTTTCCTCTTACTGCATCTTCAATTGCTCTACGTAATTTTGCAGTATCAACATTTAAAGATTTTAAAATCTTTATAGCCATGCCATCTCCCTCACGTATCAATCCTAACAGCAAGTGTTCGGTACCGATATAGTCATGACCTAATCTTAGAGCTTCTTCTCTGCTGTAAGAAATCACGTCTTTAACTCTCGGTGAAAATTTTGCTTCCATAATAAAACCTTTCTAATATAGTGTTGAACGTCACAATGTATCAAATAGTTTTCTAAAAGATAAGTCAACGTTCGATACTATTTATCAACAATACTACCAACTACGTGGAAAACGCTACAATAGACGTTTGCTTAATTGAAATTACCTTTATTTGACTTAAAAAACTAAATGTATTTTTTTTGGTAGAAATTATGGCAGGTAACAAAAGGTTTTATGGCAAAATGGCGGTATAATATTTAGAGATAGTATTGATGTGATGCTGCATTTTGATAAAATAATATTGATTTGGGCGTTTTAACACGCTTTACACTAAATCTTTTTTGCAGAAAAAGCAAAAAAGGATATCGTTTCAATCGTTAACGCTAACCTAATACTTCAAAAAAACAAAAGCTTGTATTTTCTTATACTTATATTTACAGCCCAATGAAGTTTAGTAAATATCATATTGTACCTCAATTAAAAAAGGCGTTAGAAGAGTTAGATTATAAAAAACCAACTGATATTCAGTTTAAATCTATCCCACAAATTTTATCTGGTCAAGATATTTTGGCAATTGCACAAACTGGCACTGGTAAAACTGCTGCTTTTGCCATTCCATTGATCAGTATGTTACAATCTGATATTCGTCGTAATCCGGATCAAAACGTGAAAGCGGTAGTGATGGTGCCAACAAGAGAACTTGCTTTGCAAATTGAAGATGTTTTCAATGAATTAGGAAAATATACCGATATAGAAACGATTTCGATAATTGGTGGTGTAGATATTGAGCCACAGGTAGAAAAATTAAGGAAAGGTGTTGATGTGCTGATTGCTACACCGGGAAGAATTCAAGATTTAGTACATAAAGGTCATCTAAACTTAAAAAAAATTGATTTTTTGGTTTTAGACGAAGCCGATCACATGCTAAATAAAGGTTTTTATAAAGATATTCAGCATTTAATACAGTTTTTACCAAAACGCCGACAAACTCTTTTCTTCTCTGCCACTATTGATGAGAACATTAAAGATTTAGCTTATGCTTTGGTTAGTAAGCCGGTTAGGATTCAGATTTCACCTAAAGATCCGGTTTCTAAAAACGTAGATCACGGCGTTGTTTATGTGGCCATGGACGATAAGCGTTTCTTTTTAGAACGCATTATAAAAGAACATCCTGATAAGAAAATATTAGTTTTTGTGCGAACAAAAGTAAGGGCAGAAAGGGTTTTTAAAGCGATGGAACGTGTAGATATTGTTACTGCAACTTTACATGGAGATAAGGAGCAAGAGGCTCGTTTTTCTGTATTAGAAGATTTTAGAGAAGGTAAGGTTAAAGTTTTAATTGCAACGGATATTAGTGCAAGAGGGTTGGATGTAAAAGGTGTACAATATGTAATTAATTACGATTTACCAGATGTTGCAGAAAATTATGTCCATAGAATTGGGAGAACGGGTAGAGGAAATAATAGGGGAAATGCAGTTTCTTTTTGTAGTGAAGAAGAGAAGCCAATTTTAGAAGAAATTGAAACTTATCTCACTCAACCTATTAAAACAATGGCACTCAAAAAAACAGAGTACGAAGAAACGCTAGCCATTTCTGATGCTAACTTAAACGATTGGAAATCCTTAATAAAAGAAGCAGAAACCGATGCTTTAACGAGAAAGAAAAAGAAGAAATAAATTTTAATAAATGGAAATCAGGGTTTTAGCATCTAGTTTAAAATCATGTTTAAGAAAATGTTAAAAAATGATACCTTTGCAGCGGGTTAGTCTTCTACGACCAGCTCCTTCTGAACTCCCCCAGGGTGGGAACGCAGCAAGGGTAAGAGGTTGTAGCGGTGCGATAGGAGGGGCTAACCCACTTTTTTTCCTTTAAAAAAATCAAAAATAATTTTCTTTTTTTAATAAAACTTCTTTAAAAAGAGTGTTTTATTCCTGTCATTTTCTAAATATTCATTTATCTTTGAAATAGAATGGTAAACTTATTGAGGTTAAATCATTTTAAATAATTTAAAATTATTGTTAGTTCAAAAACTAAGCAAAAAATTTAAAAATAATCAAATCAACAAGTAAATTAATATAATTATGAAATTTTTTATTGATACCGCGAATCTTGAAGAAATTAAACAAGCTCAGGATTTAGGCGTATTAGATGGTGTAACTACCAACCCAAGTTTAATGGCAAAAGAAGGTATTACAGGAGATAAAAATGTAATGCAACATTATAAAGACATCTGCGCTATTGTAGATGATAATGTAAGTGCAGAAGTTATTTCTACTGATTTTGACGGAATGGTTAAAGAAGGTGAAATATTAGCCGCTTTAAATGATAAAATTGTAGTTAAAATTCCGATGATTAAAGACGGTATTAAAGCTTTAAAATACTTTAGCGATAAAGGAATAAGAACAAATTGTACTTTGATTTTTTCTGCTGGGCAAGCTTTATTGGCCGCAAAAGCAGGGGCAAATTATGTTTCTCCATTTTTAGGAAGATTAGATGATATTGGTGCTGATAGCTTTGGTTTAATAGAAGATATTCGTCTGATTTTTGATAATTACGGTTACGAGACTGAAATTCTTGCTGCATCTATCAGAAACACAACCCATATTGTAGAGTGTGCAAAAATCGGTGCAGATGTAATGACAGGGCCTTTAAGTTCTATTTTAGGTTTATTAAAACATCCATTAACTGATAGCGGATTAGCTCAGTTCTTGGCTGATCATAAAAAAGCTGCTGGTAAATAGTTTTCGATTTTATAATTTATTTGAAAGCCTCCAATTTGGAGGTTTTTTTGTTTGATAGTATTTTTAAAAAAGACTTAAACTTATAATTGTTTTCCCACAATTTTCAAATACTTTTTTAAGTATAAATTTTTATTATTTAAACTACAAACATTAATTTAAAATAAAAAAAATTATCAATTCTATCATTAATAGTATTATTATTTTCAATGTCTAGTTGTGCAACAGTTTTCGGAGGCAGTGTGCTGATTATCAAAGAACCAAACCAGCCGCTGGACAGCCTGCAAGAGAAATCAGAACAGGAGCATTAGTTGCTGAT
>JACMNZ010000487.1 GCA_014378285.1 Pseudopedobacter sp. | reverse complement strand
CAACGAAGTCAAACTTGCCGCTGGTTGGTTAATAGAACAGTGTGGTTGGAAAGGTAAAGTAGTAGGCAACACTGGAACATGGAAAAACCAAGCGTTAGTTTTGGTAAATCATGGAAACGCATCTGGAGATGAGGTTCTTCGACTTTCAGACGCTATCATCCTATCTGTAAAAGAAAAATTTAACGTGACCTTAGAGCGTGAAGTGAACATCATTTGACAAATGCTATTTAAAGATTTTGTTACACTTTCATTAAGTTAACCTTCCCTAATTATTGAAATATTGCTTTTTGGACCATTATTTGATGATTTAAGTATGTTCATTCATTTTGTTTAAGTATAATCAATAAAAGGTTAAACAAAAACTTGTGAATACCAAACTCATTTCTTACTTTTGTTTAAGTAATTTATCAAAAAGGTTCAACAAAATGACAAAGATAGAATTCAATACCCTCGTAATGCGTCAGGCTCCATCTTTAAAAATGTATGCGCTACATTTTACACATGATTCAGATGATGCCAATGATTTGGTACAAGATACCTTACTAAAAGCAATCACCTACTACAATAAATTTAAAGAAGGCACTAATTTAAAAGGTTGGTTATATACCATAATGAAAAATACCTTCATCAATAATTATCGTCGATTTGTAAAAATCAGCAGTTTTGTAACCAAAACAGATGAAATATCTTCATCACAGCTTTCTTTTAGCGCAACTAATAATGGAGGCGAACAAAAATTTGTAATGGATGATATTAAAAGTGCATTATCTAATCTACAACAAGAATATTATGTGCCTTTTACCATGTATTTTGAAGGATTTAAATATCACGAGATTGCGGATCATTTACAAATCCCAATAGGTACTGTTAAAACTAGAATCCACGTGGCAAGAAAATTACTCAAAAAAGATTTAAAAACTTACGATAAAAAAACAATAGCAGCAGCGGCAGTAGCGGCTTAACTTGCTTTTCTTAACGCATCATAAATATAAAAACGATTCTCCTCCCAGGTAAGCGTTTTTTATTGCTTTACTTTTCAAAAATCTATTTTGATTTATTAAATATCTTTTCTACTTCCTGAGCGACTACTTGCCCAGAAATTAAAGACGGCGGTACGCCTGGACCAGGAACGGTCAACTGCCCAGTAAACAGTAAATTTTTTATCTTTTTAGCTCGCATGGCTGGCTTAAAAAATGCAGTTTGCGAAAGTGTATTAGCCAAACCATAAGCATTTCCTTTATAAGAGTGATAATCGGAGGTAAAATCATTCATCGCGTAACTACGTTTTACCAATTCATGTCCGCGGATTTTTTGGCCCGTGATTTTTTCAAACCGATCCATCATGATCTGATAATATTTTTCTCGCAATTCGTCAGAATCGTCTAATCCTGCGGCAAGAGGGATTAAGAAAAACAAATTTTCTTTACCTTCTGGTGCTCCAGATAAATCAGTTTTAGTAGTGCAACAAACGTAGAATAAAGGTTTAGAAGGCCATTGGGGTTGTGTGTAAATTTCTTTAGCATGTTGATCTAAATCTTCATCAAAAAATAAATTATGATGTTGAATACCCTCAATTTGGTGATCCAAACCCACATAAAATAAAAGTGATGAAGGAGACATCACTCTTTTATCCCAATAAGTTGGCGT
>JACMNZ010000095.1 GCA_014378285.1 Pseudopedobacter sp. | reverse complement strand
GATATTTTTGCATGCTTTCGGCTAAATATTTTTCATCTTCAACTATTAATATTTTCATTTAAAGTTACTTTAGGTTTTGTAAAACTTAATAAAGTAGGTAAAACTATCAATAATAAAGGCAGGGCAACTAAAAACCCACCAATAACGGCAATTGCCAAAGGCTGATGTAATTGAGCACCAGTACCAATGCCCAAGGCCAAAGGCATTAATGCGATAATTGCTCCTAAGGCTGTCATTAATTTTGGCCTTAACCTTGTGCTAATTGCATATATCAAAGCCTCTTTTTGTTCCATCTTTTCAATTGCTTCGCTGTATTGCAGATATGTAAATATTGCATTTTCGCCAATTATGCCCACCATCATAATTAAACCAGTGTAACTACCAACGTTTAATGGAGTATGAGTGAAGAATAGTAGAATATAACTTCCAGCGATTCCTAAAACTGCAATCAATAAAATTATGGCTGCCACCCAAATATCCCTAAACAGAAATAGCATTACTGTAAAAACCAACAAACTTGATAGGCAAAGTATTAATAGTAATTCTTTAAATGATTGTTGTTGCTCTGCATAAGAACCTCCATAAGTTATATTATAGCCTTTTTCCAGATTAACGTTACTACTAATTTTTTGCTTTATTTCATCCATTGTACTGCCTAAATCACGGTTGTTCAATCGGCTACTTATCACTCCCATTGTTTGCAAATCTTCTCTTTCAACCTCTGCTTCGCCCTTATCAATTCTAATATCTGCAAATTCACTTAAGGGCTTTACTTGCCCGTTTGGTAAAAATATTTGTGTATTTCTAATATTTGATAAATCCTTTTTTTCTTTAGAGTTGATGAAACGAATAGGAGTAAGCTGCTGTTTATCGTAAATGTTTCCATTAACATTTCCATCAATTGCATTTTGAAGCTGATATTGGAAATCGCTTACGCTGATATTATACTTAGCCAAATGATTAAAATTTGGTAAAATAGTTATAGAAGGACCGGCTATAACAATTCCATCAAAAACATCGGCAGTGCCGTTTGTACCTTCTACAATTTTACTAATCTGTTTAGCGTATTGATGAATTTTATTTTGATCAGAACCAAATACTTTAATTTCAATCGGTTGTACCGAGCTCATTAAATCTCCCAGCATATCGCCAATTACTTGTCCAAAATCTATTCTTAAAGCAGGTTGGGATGTTTCTATTTTGTGTCTAATATCATCAATAACTTCATCTGTTGTTCTGCTCCTGTCTTTTTTAAGTTGTATCAGATAATCTCCACGGTTGGGCTCAGTAATAAAAAAACCCATCTGCGTTCCCGTTCTACGGCTATAAGCTTGTACTTCGGGTACATTAACAATTAATTTTTCAGCTTCAGAAAGCATCCTGTCAGTTTCTTCTAAGCTTGTCCCTGGAGGGGAATCATAATCTAAAACAATACTTCCTTCATCCATTTCTGGCAAAAAACCAGTTTCTAAATTTGGTAAGATTAATACAGCAGAAGTAATTAAAACAGCAATAAAAACGAAACTATAAACAGGTCTTTTAATAAAATAACCAACCCATTTTCTCTCTTTAACTTTATGTGCATCTTCTTCGACTTCACGTTTTTTATCATCTTTTGTAAGTAGCAGGTAAATAGCTGGCAATAAAATCCAAGTGGTAAAAAAGGAACAAACCAAAGTAATGATCATGGTATTTGTCATCACCTTAAAATAAGCTCCAGCTACGCCGCTCATCAAAACAAAAGGTAGAAAAATAACAATGGTACTGATAGAAGAACCAACCATCGCTTTTAAAAGATAATTGATTGCCTTGCTTACCAAATGTTTGGTTTCTTCGTTTGGATGTTCTTCATGCGTTCTATGTATTTGTTCAACAATAACAATGGCATCATCAATAATTAAACCTATGGCAGCAGCAATTGCCCCTAAAGTCATGATATTAAATGTTTGACCTGTAAAATAAAGAACTATTAAAGTCAGCGCAAGCGTTACCGGAATGGTAATTAATATGGTTAAACTAGCTTTCCAAGATCTT
>JACMNZ010000094.1 GCA_014378285.1 Pseudopedobacter sp. | reverse complement strand
ATCAAGCAATCTGAAAAGTTGATTTTTGCAGATAGACAAGATGCTTACACTGAAAAAGATTTAGAAGAGATATTAGAACCTTGGAAAATGCTTTTCGATTTTACTGAAGGTGGGCATAATAGAGCGCCAAAGTTTCCTATGCCTAATAATTGGGATTTTTTAATGAGAGCAGCTCATCTTTTAAAAGACGAGGCGGCTCATGTAATCGTGAGGTTAACATTAGATAAAATGGCAGCGGGTGGTATTTATGATCATGTTGGTGGTGGTTTTGCTCGCTATTCGGTTGATGGAAAATGGCATATTCCTCACTTTGAAAAAATGCTTTATGATAATGGGCAGTTAATGTCGCTATACGCTGATGCTTATAAATGGTGCGAAGAAGATAGATATAAAGAGGTTGTATATGAAACTTTTGATTGGTTAAAAAGAGAAATGACTTCACCAGAAGGTGGATTTTATTCAGCTTTAGATGCAGATAGTGAAGGAGTAGAAGGTAAATTTTACACTTGGGATAAAAAGGAAATAGATGAAATTTTAAGCGATGATGCTGAAATTTTCAATCTTTTTTATCAGGTAACTGATGATGGGAACTGGGGAGAAGAGCAGACTAATAACTTGTGGGTAAGAAAAGAGAAAGAAGAGTTTGCCGAAGCTTTTGATATTACAGAAAAGAAACTGGATGAAATCTTAAAAGAGTCAAGAGAAAAGTTACTTATAGTAAGAAATAAAAGGATTCGTCCTGGGCTGGATGATAAGATTTTAACATCGTGGAATTCATTAATGTTAAAAGGTTTAGTAAATGCTTATCAGGCTTTCGCCGATGAAAAATTCCTGAACATGGCTATCCAAAATATCAATTTCATCCAAAACAATATGATGAAAGATGATGGAGGCATTTATAGAAATTATAAAAACGGCGAGGCAAACATTAGTGGTTTTTTAGATGATTATGCCTTGTTGATTGATGCACTCATTTCCTTATATGAATCTACTTTTAACGAGGATTATTTATCCTCGGCGAAAGCATTAACTAATTATGTTTTAGATCATTTTATGGATCAGGAATCTGGAATGTTCTTTTACACCTCTAATAAAGATGAAGAATTAATTGCCAGAAAATACGAAGTGATGGATAATGTAATACCTGCTTCAAATTCTGTTATGGCTTGGAATTTAAAAAAACTGGGTTTACTTTTTGATAATCCTCATTATATCAAAACTTACCAAAAAATGTTAGCTGCAGTTGTTCCAAATATAAAATCTTATGCATCGGGATACTCTAATTGGGCATCTTTGTTGTTAGAAGAAGTAAAAGGTAGCTTTGAAATTGCCATTACTGGAGATGAAGCTTCACTTAAGCGTAAAGAAATAGAAAAAATTTATATTCCTAACAAGATAATTTTGGGAGGTAAACAAGGAAATTTACCTTTGCTGCAAGATAAGTTTATTGGCGATACTAAAATTTTTGTTTGTAAGGATAAAAGTTGCCAGCTGCCAGTAAGCAATGTTGATGAAGTAATTAAACAAATTTTAGAATAGAAACGAGCGTATCGTTTCGAAAAACAACAAAAAATGAAGATTGATAATAACAACGTAGTAAGTTTAACGTACGATTTGTATGTAACAGAAAATGGAGACAAAAAACATGTAGAAAGCGCTACAACAGATCAGCCTTTAGTGTTTTTATATGGTGCAGGTATGATGTTGCCTAAGTTTGAAGAACATTTAACGGGTTTATCCATTGGCGATGATTATTCATTTTCACTCACCGCTGAGGATGGATATGGTGAATATGATGATAAAGCAGTTGCACCACTTCCAAAAGATATGTTTGGAGAGGAGCCTTTACCAGAAATAGGTTCTATTTTACCATTACAAGATAATAATGGTGGCCATTTTCAAGCAAGAGTTGTTTCTATTGTAGAAGATGCGGTTTTGGTGGATTTAAATCACCCAATGGCTGGTCATGAATTACATTTTAATGGAACCATTAAAGATGTAAGACCTGCAACTGAAGAAGAGTTAGAGCATGGTCATGTTCATGGAGAAGGCGGACACCAACACTAAATAAAATTATAAATTTTAATTTAAAAAGTCTCAAAATTAATGATTTTGAGACTTTTTGGTTTATATGATTTCTTTAGCCTGCTTTGATGCAAAAATCTTATAGTTATGTTTTAACATTTTTAAATGATAATGGCATTATCATTGTTTACACCCTGTAAAAACTATCAACATGAAACTATTTAATTTAATTGCACTAGGTGCAGCAGCAGCTTACGGTTATAATTATATCACCAAAAAGGATGCTTTAGGAAAATCTAAATTAGACAACATTAAAGAAAATGCTCCTGATTGGATTGATAAAGCCAAAAAAATGGGCAAAGACGCTATGGATAATATCAATCAACCTGGCTCGTCAGTTAATTACAATAACCAAGGTTATTAATTACAGAAATCCCATGATAAACATGGGATTTTTTTTAAACCAAAAACATGAACAGCTTTTTTAAAACTCTTATTGCCGGTTATGGCGCTAAAAAATTAGGTGGTGGATGTTTATCTACTATCGTGATATTTGTGTTAATTTATTTTGCACTTGGTCAATGTAACAGAACTAATGCCCAAGTAAAAGAGAAACAAATAAATTCGAAGGAAATAAAGATGCAAAATACCCCTAGTTCAAATAAATTCGACAGCATTAATTCCAATAAATAATTATTATTTCTTAAAACCCTATTAAAACAAAAAAGCCATTATCTTTTGGATAATGGCTTTGATGATTTTAAATGTGATCTATATTAAGAGACCTGCAATTAAGCAAGTTTAACATTCACTGCATTTAATCCTTTTTTTCCGTCTTGTAGGTCAAAAGTAACTTCATCATTTTCTCTGATTTCGTCAACCAGACCCGAAACGTGTACAAAGTATTCTTTGTTTGTTCCGTCTTCTTTAATAAAACCAAAACCTTTGGTAGAATTAAAGAACTTTACTGTTCCATTGTTCATTATGTATTGTTATTAATTTATACAAATGTATGAATTAATATTTTAATAATAAATTATTTTTTAATTTTTTGATAATCAGTAGGGTAAAGTAAATT
>JACMNZ010000486.1 GCA_014378285.1 Pseudopedobacter sp. | reverse complement strand
TTGGAGGTGAAGGGCGATGTGAAAATTAATTTACTATTGTTGCTGCTGTTGCATTTCCACAAACTTTCTATAAGAGTTAATGGGCGAATTATCTAACCCTAAAACAGCTTCAGTTTCCTCTAACGAAGGAAGAGGTTCATTCTCATAAGCAACTGAGACTTTTACTTCTAACTTATGAATAGAAGTTCCTTTATAAGTCCCTTTAACAGGGCTACAATCCACAAAATTACGACCTACAGCTAATCTGACATGGGTGTCATCCACAATGCAATTGTTTGTTGGGTCTAAACCTAACCAGCCATAATCAGGTAGATAAGCCTCTACCCAAGCGTGGGTTGCGCCTTCGCCACGCATTCCGTTTTTATTAGGACAAATATATCCGCTAACATATCTGGCCGGAATTTGCATATATCTTAACATTACGGATAATATGTGTGCAAAATCTTGGCATACACCGGATTTAATCTTCCAAATCTCTTCAACTGTTGTTTCTACGGTTGTAATGCCTTTTATGTATTTAAAATTTTGGTAAACGTAGGTGCAAAGATTTTTTGCTACTTCAAATGGAGCGTTTTTTTTGTTCTGAAAAGGTTTTATGGTAGCTAAAATTTCTTCCTCAGACTCTACTATTTCTTTCTTCAGAAAATTGATATATGGTAATTGATGAGAAATGCTTTTGAGTTTTTCCCACTCATCATCTTTAAACATAGAAGTTTTTGGCATTACCTTCTTCTTTACGTTAACTACGATGATAGATTCTATCTTTAATTGTTTATGAGCCTCTGGATTGGTGAAAGTTCCCACTTCGTTTCCATAATAATCGTCATAAACATCAACGGTAGGATCGCTAGTAATCTTTATTTGTTGCTCTACCACTTCTTGCTGATTATCCTTAATTGGATAAAGCATAATTTGGTTTGCGCTATCATAAACCGGCGTTTCGTAAGAATAATTGGTGCTATGATGTATAGTAAATTTTGGCATTAGTTTTAAGCTTTGTACTGTTTAGTTAAATGCAAAGTAATAATGATTAAACGCACTTCCAATGGCTAATAGTTCTTGTTTTATTTCGTGAAGATACTCTTTCAATCCTTTTTCTTCTAAATCTTTTAAATCTGAATAACGAATATGGCTTTCTAATTTACCAATCATAAAGCTTAACGCTTTATAGGCTTCGCTATTTCGGTCTGTTTTTAACGTCTCAAAAGATTGTTTTAATCTTTTTACAGAATAAATGATTGATCTTGGAAAATGTTCATTCCAGACAATTTGATGTAAAATATTTCTAGAATCTAAAGCAGAGCGATAACTTTTTAAGAAAATCTCATACCCCGAAATGGAAAGCAACAAATATTTCCAATAGGTTGGGTCTGATCTTTCTTCTAAGGAGTAATCCAATTCGCTAAACTTTACGTTTAAGATATCAACAGATTGCATTGCTCGTTCTAAATATTTTCCAATATTCATGAAATAGTATCCTTCGCCTCGGGCCATTGTTATTTCACAAACCCCATAATAATACATTCCTTGTTTTACCAAGTCATCCAAAACAGAAACAGGATCATCTAACTTTAAAGCTGTAACTAAATCTTTATCTCTAGTTACATGATAATAATCATTAAGGCATTGCCAAAGTTCTTTGGTTACGTTATCCTGTACAGATCTTGCGTTTTCCCTAGATTTATTAACCAAACTAAAAACCGAATTTTTATTGAGCTTATTAGTAACCATAAACTCTAAAACTTTGCGCCCTTTATATTTTGTTTTTTCAATGGTTAGAGGTAGCATATCAGAAAAAATCATGAGTACTGGTCGCCAGCTAAATTGATCAAACTCGTCTTGAGAGTAAGCATAATTTACACGCAACAACCTTAAAATTCCATCACAACGTTCCATATAACGCGACATCCAATACAAAGAATTTGCTACTCTACTTAACATATTTTATTTTTTATTTAGTCGATGGTTAAAATAGTCCATTGTCGATAGTCCGCTGTCCGAAGGCTGGGCAGATTTATCGCTTAACAACTAATGAATTTTATTTATCCGTTAAAAAACTAATGAACTAATCCCTAATGAACTAATATCTAACTATTTAATACCCAAGTATCCTTACTACCGCCTCCTTGTGAGGAATTTACAACTAAAGAGCCTTCTTTTAAAGCTACTCTTGTTAAGCCGCCGGGTACAATTTCAATACCGCTTGGGCCAAAAATTGCGAAAGGTCTTAAATCTATTCTTCTTGGTTGTAATTTCCCATTAATGTAACAGGGTGCGGCCGATAAACTAATAATTGGTTGTGCGATGAAAGAACGAGGATCTTGTAAAACCTGCTTTTTGTATTCTTCAATCTCAATTTCTGTTGCCGCATTACCAATGATCATCCCATAACCGCCAGAAGCGTTTGTTTTTTTGATGACCATGTTTTCGATATTCTCAAAAACATGTTTCCTTTCAGAAATATCGTCCATTTTAAAGGTGGGTACGTTTTTAAGTATTGGCTCCTCGTTTAGATAATACTTTATCATATCTGGAACGTAGATATAAATTGCTTTATCATCTGCTACGCCGTTTCCTGGTGCGTTAACAATAGCAACATGCCCACGCCTATAAGCCGACATTAACCCTGCGACACCCAACATACTTCCCGAATTAAAAACAAGTGGGTCTAAATATTCATCATCTACACGGCGGTAAATTACATCAACTCTTTGTAAACCCTCGGTAGTTTTCATGAAAACCCGATGGTTATCTACCACTAAATCTCGTCCTTCTACTAATTCAATCCCCATCAGTCTGGCCAAGGTTGAATGTTCAAAATACGCCGAGTTATAAATCCCAGGTGTAAGCATCACAATATTTGGATTAGAATTATGCCTTGGAGATAAAGCGGCTAAACTTTTGTAAAGAAGTTGTGGATAATTAGTTACCGGCCTCACTGAATTTTGAGGAAGTAAATCGGGAAAAATACGTTTGGTAATTTCCCTGTTTTCTAGCATGTAAGAAACTCCAGATGGTGTACGGAGGTTATCTTCTAAAACGTAAAAAGTCCCATCGGCATCTCTTATAATATCGATACCAGAAATATGAACAAAAATATCATGCGGCACTTTTAAGTTGTGCATTTCCCGTAAATAATGCTCGCAAGAATAAATCATATCAATCGGGATAATTTTATCCTTTATGATAAATTGATTGGAGTAAATATCGTTTAAAAAGAGATTTAACGCTTTTAATCTTTGTTTAATTCCACTTTCTATATAATTCCATTCTGCTGCAGTGATGATGCGTGGCACTACATCAAAAGGAAATATTTTCTCTATGCCTTCATCACCAGAATAAACGGTAAAGGTTACTCCTTGGCTCATGAATAAGCGTCTAGCCATTTCCTCTTTTTTATTGAGTTCTTCGGCAGGATAGTTCTTTAGAAATTCATAGAGTTTTTGATAAGGAGCTCTAATTTTTTTCCCGTTATACATTTCGTCATAAAACTCGGTGCTTGATGTATAACCATTAAATATTTTAGAGGAACCCATGCTTTGAGTAGTTAATTTTAAATTTTTTAAAAGGTATATATAATTTGATAAAACACAAAGAAATTATTACCAAATTTTTATAGGTAGGTTAATTTATATCAATTTTTCCTAAATTTTTATAGAATTAATTGTTAAAAGTAAATTTAACGGTTATTAAAATGGTGTAAATGAGTTTTTAATATAAAATTGTTGTATAAAACTGAATCAGACGATGGTTAAGATTTGTATAATTTATTGATATTTATAGAAATATAAATTTATGTTAACAATTTGTTTAAATGATTTAGTTGCCTAGATATTTTTTGTAGTATTTATTTTATAGATAGTAAGCAAAAAAAAATCCCCGTTTTTATTAAAAACGGGGATTGATATAAAAAAAGGCATTTAAACTATTTAGTACTATTTAAAACGTCTTGATTAAGCCTTACATATTCGTCATTTTTAGCAACTTTTGCCGCTTCTATTCCCATTTTAGCGGTCTCTGCAGCAGCTTTTTTGTCTCCCATTTTTAATTGGATTCTTGCTTTCCATAATTTAAACCAAGGCGCTTTCATATCAGATTTTTCTGCTTCATTAACCCAAGATAAAGCTTTGTTTAAATCTTTTCCGTTAGCGTAATAATATTGGGCGGCGGCAAAATATGGTTTTTTATCTCCCATCATTGCTTTGTCAATATTGGCCATCACTTTTGCATCGTAATCAACCATCATTGGGATGCTGATGGCTACATTCTCCCACATTAAGTTTAGGTTCATGCTACCTGGAGTAACATTAGAAAACTGCATGGTTAAAGTTTCGGTAGTTTCTTTTACAGTCATCGGTTTAACCGTAAAACGCAAAATGTCATCTTCTTTTTTATAGTCATAAGCTCCCCATTGAGCTGCAGTTTTGTTTAAGATGATTGTCCAAGTATCTTTTTCTGGGATGGTAAATAAGGCATATTTTCCGGCTGGAACTTTGTTGCCCGCAATAGAAACTTCATCCGTAAAATCGATAGTTGTTGCATTATTTGCACCGGTGCGCCAAACAACTCCGTAAGATTCTAATCCACCAAATATTTTTCTTCCCTTAACATCAGGTCTAAAATAATTTAAGGTTACTTTTCCTAAGCCAAAATCTTGTATAATGGTTTGTCCGCTGCTAGGCATTGGCATTAAGGATTGTGCATTTGTGGAATTTACGCCTGCTAGAATTGCTAAAATTGCAATAAAGCTTGATAATAATTTTCTCATAATTCTTGTTTGATTGTTTAATAGAATAAAGATGAAGATACGATTTTGAAATTTGTTGAAATTAAATTTTATATAGTTTTTTTGTTAAAACTAAATCTTATTAAAAATTATTTGATCAAGCCACACAAAAGCGCAAATATTTTTTATTAAGGGGAGAAAATGGTACTTCAAAAAATTTCTTCACAAAGAAGTTGATTAATCTATCATTTAACCTTTAAAAATTCTAATACGTTTCTAATGTGATTTTAATTGTAGGCTAATAATATAGGATAACTTTGTGATTAATGTTAGAAAAGGTATAAGGTCTCTATATTCCGAACAAAATTTAGGTTATAAATTATTAATAATTTACTGTTTAGAGCAAAATCAGCATGGCAGATAAGAAAATGATACTAATTGTAGAAGATGAATCTAAGGTGGCAGCATTTATTAGTAAAGGCTTAAACACACAAAATTTATTAAATGATATAGCAAGCTGCGGGTCTGAAGCCATCCAATTGTTTAATAAAAACAACTACGATTTGGTTATACTGGATATAGGCTTACCTGATATGAGCGGTTTAAACGTTTGCGAACATATTAGAAAAAGTAATCAAAGGATACCTATTTTAATGTTAACAGCAATGAGTAGTTTGAGTGATAAACTATCTGGTTTTGAGGTTGGCACAAATGATTATATGGTAAAGCCTTTTGATTTTATGGAGTTATTAGTTAGGGTAAGATCATTACTGCAATTTCATAAAGCGGTTACTAAAAGGGATGAAACCATCCAAGTATCGGATTTAGAATTAGATTTAAATGAAAAGATTGCTAGGCGGGCGGGCAAAGAAATTGAATTAACTGCCAGAGAATTTAGCCTTTTAGAATATTTGATGGTAAATAAAGGCAAAGTAGTTTCAAAAATAGAACTTGCTGAAAACGTATGGGACATAAATTTTGATACTAGAACTAATTTTATTGAAGTTTATATTAATTATGTTAGAAACAAAGTTGATAAAGGTTTTTCGAACAAGCTAATCCATACGGTTGTCGGGATGGGTTATATGATTAAACAAAAATGACTATCAGAACTAAAATGACAGTGCTTTTTTCGGGTATTGTAACTGTATTATTAATTGGATTTTGCATTATTATTTATTTTTTAAGTGAGATATATAGGCAAACCGAGTATAAAACACGATTAAGACAAGAAGCATTAACAGCAGCTACTATTTTGTTTAATAATGAAGAGGTAAGTCCGGATTTGTTGAAATTATTAGCCAGAAACCACATGACGGTATTAGATAGAGAGGAGATTGTTCTATTTAACACTAAAAATCAAATCATTTATAAAAGCGGTCTAGAAAACAAACAAATTAATACTACCATTATAAATGATATTAGAATTAATAGAGAAAAATTTTGGAATCAGGATAATAAAGAGAAATTCGGAATGGTTTTTAAAAATAAAAATCAGGAATATATTGTCATAGCATCAGCAGTTGATGCTTATGGATTAAGCAAACAACAAAACTTAGCATTATTATTAGCTTGTGGAAGTTTAATGGTAATTTTAATAAGTGCAATATTGGGTAGGTTTTTTGCCAGAGGTTTATTAATTCCAATGCAGCAAATGATTAGGAGAATAGATAACATTAATGCCTCCGAATTAAATTTAAGACTTCACCAACAAAACGAAAAAGATGAATTAGGCCAATTATCTTCAAGATTTAATGAAATGTTGGATAGGTTACAAAAAGCATTTATGTTACAACGCTCTTTTGTATCACACGCATCGCATGAATTGCGTACGCCATTAACGGCAATCACAGGGCAAATTCAGGTTTCACTTTTAGCAAATGATAATGAGCATGATTTGCGCTTAATGGCAAAATCTGTTTTAGAAGATGTTAACCAATTAAATAAATTAACCAATAATTTGTTAGATCTTACTAGCATTGATACCGAAAAAAATAATATCAAGTTTACGCTTTTAAATCTTTTAGACGTTTTATTGCAGGTTAAAACAGAAATCATAAAAAAATATGAGAATATCAATATTTTAATTTCTATCGAAGAAAACGAAGACTACATACCAGAAATTTATGCCAATGAATCTTTAATCTATACTGCTTTTATCAATTTAATGGAAAATGGAGCTAAGTTTTCAATAGATGCTAATATTTATATTAAAATGAAAATTTCAAAAGAGCAGGTTATTTTAAAGTTTCAAAATAAAACTAAACCAGTTTCAGATATTGAATTACTACATATTTTTGAACCTTTTATGCGTGGTTCAAACTCAAAAAACACGAAAGGACACGGCGTTGGTTTACCGTTAACTATGCGAATAGTACAACTACATAATGGAGCTTTAAATGCAACAATTATTGATGATGGTATTATTGAATTTACCTTAAGCTATAATAAAGTCTCATCCTCTGGCTAATTCTGATATATAAGGTCTGATTTGCAATAAAAAGCCTCATCTCTTTTCAAAACACAATCTTTAATTTAATTGGTAAAAAGCGGCTAATGCTATTGAAAATTAGGTTACTAGATTTACGGTTTAGCTACTCTATTTTAATTCGATGCGTTTTTAATCAGCTAAAAATAATAGAGCGCTTAAAATTCTAATGCATTTCTAATATTAGTTTAAGGTTGGCCTAATAGC
>JACMNZ010000485.1 GCA_014378285.1 Pseudopedobacter sp. | reverse complement strand
TTTTTTTAAGGTTGATACATGGATTTTCTACCGGGTTTAAACCCACAGCAACAGCGGCTTATGTTGCAGATACCGTTCCCGCTGGCAAATGGGGAGAGGCAATGGGTATCCATGGATTGTTTTTTAGTACCGGAATGGCTATTGGTCCGGCAATTGGAAGTGCAATTACCCAATATTCTTCTATTAACGTTTTATTTTATACTTCATCCGCATTTGCGTTGCTTTCCATTCTCATCATTTTTAATATGAAAGAAACTTTGCCGGCAAAGCAAAAATTCAAGTTCAGTCTTTTTAAAATAAAAAAGGGAGAATGGATTAATAAACAAGCACTTCCCGTGTTTTGGGTTACGCTTTTTAGTTATGTAAGTTATGGCGCAATAATTACCATCATTCCAGATTGGACAACAAATATCGGCTTTACCAATAAAGGGATTTTTTTTATGGTTTTTACCGTTGCTTCTTTAATGATGCGTTTTATAGCGGGTAAAATTTCAGACAGAAGGGGAAGAAAACCTGTACTAAAATTTTCATTGATTATTTTAAGCATCGCTTTAATTTGGTTGGGTGTTTGGCAAACCGTTGCTGGGTTTTTAAGCGGCGCTGTGTTATATGGTCTTGCTACCGGAATGCTTTCTCCTGCTATATCTGCTTGGACAATTGATTTAAGCGATGATGATAAACGTGGTCTATCTGTTGCAACAATGTACATTGCATTAGAGGCGGGTATTGGTTTGGGCGCTTTTTTTTCTGGCTGGTTTGTTAGGGATATTATCGGCAGAACGCCTTATGTTTTTTATGCCATTGCATTAGTCAACACATTTGCTATTGTTTATTTATACATCCATAAAGATTATACGGAAGTAGAAAAGAGCCAAAAAAAATTGGCTTTCCCATTAGAAAAGCCAATTTAATTAGAAACTTATTTAAATTTAAAACTTTACGGCTAAACCTGCTTGAAAAACCTGATTTTTATATTCAGGAGTTTCTGTGGTTCCATTTTCATTGTTTTTTTGGAAATCTAAAGCATATCTACCGTTAACACTTACTCTTGGCGTTAAATCGAATCCTAAACCAACAACCCCTCCTAAAATACTTTTCTTAAATTTATTGGCATCAGCTTCGTATTTTGTTTGCTGTGAAGAGCTAAAAGTACCTTCGTATTTGTTAGTTGTTTTAGTTAAGAAAGAAATTTGCGGACCTAAAACTATATTAAATCCAGATGCTGGTGAAATTTTCGCCAATATTGGAACTTCAATCCAATTAGTGGTTTGCTTAAATGTACCATCTCCTAAAAAACCAGTTCTATTAGATTTGTATCCTTTTTGAGAAAACATCAATTCTGGCTGGAAAGATAAAACAGAAATAATTGGAATATTCACAAACACACCTGCATTAAAACCCGTAGCATAATCTGTTTGGAAGTTAGAATTATCAGTTTTAATGATATTGCTAAAATTTAAACCACCTTTAATTCCGAAAGTTGGTAAAATTGATTTGTTTTGTGCCTGGGCAAAAGTTATTAGAACCATCGCTACAGCTGATATAAATAATTTTTTCATCTTTTTAAAGTTTATATTTTCATTATAGATAAAAATTGTGCCAAATACGTTAAATATTTATGTTGGATTAATTGTTCGAAAAAATATTTATACTATTTTTTAAAACTATCCGCCTATTTTTGATCTTTACCTAAAGAATTATTTTCTTAAAAATGATTTATTTGTTTCTATTTCTTTTGGTTTATTTATTGGGAAATACTTTGCTTAGCTTAATGATGCATTATTTTATCAAAAAAAAGATAGATGGAAAACTGTTGGTATGGTCTTACAATATCTTGATTAACTTAGGAATCTCTTTTACAATTACCATAATTTTTATTGCCCATTACTTCAATAATTTAGTAAGTTATTTTTAAAATAGAATGAAAAAAAAAATATTAATTATCGTTTTAAATATAATTATTTCCACAATAATTACTAACGCACAAACTCCTGTTCCTTTTGTACAAACCATCAATAATCCTAATAGATGGGTTGATTCTGTATTTAAGAAAATGAATCGAAATGAAAAGATTGCCCAACTTTTTATGGTGAGGGCACACAGTAACCTTGGTCAAAAATATGCTGATTCTGTTGGTACGGTTATCAAAAAAGAACATTTGGGCGGTGTGGTTTTTTTCCAAGGTGGGCCGGGTAGGCAAGCTCCAATAATAAACCAATATCAAGCTAATTCTAAAATCCCTTTAATGATTGCCATGGATGGCGAGTGGGGTTTAGGAATGAGATTAGATAGTACGGTTTCTTACCCTTATCAAATGACATTGGGAGCAATCCAAGATAACTCATTGATTTATAAGATGGGGCAAGAGGTAGCAAAAGATTTTAAGCGCTTGGGCATGCAAATCAATTTTGCGCCAGTTATGGACGTTAATAATAACCCAAGAAATCCTGTAATCAACTATCGCTCTTTTGGAGAAAATAAATACAATGTTGCGCAAAAAGGAATTGCATACATGAAAGGGATGCAAGAGAGTGGATTATTTACAACAGCAAAACATTTCCCAGGGCATGGCGATACTGATGTAGATTCTCATTTTGATTTGCCCCAGCTTAATTTTACGGCCGGACGTTTAGATTCTTTAGAAATGTATCCGTTTAAACAGGCTTTAGCCGAGGATTTGAGTGGTGTAATGGTAGCACACATAAATATTCCTGCTTTAGACCCAACTCCAAACTTACCATCTACACTTTCTAAACCGATAGTTACAGATATTTTAAAAGAGAAATTAGGTTTTAAAGGTTTGGTTTTTTCTGATGCGATGGAAATGAAAGGCGTTTTAAAATATTTCCCTAACGGAGAGGCTGATGTAAGGTCGTTAATTGCCGGTATGGATGTGATTGAACTTTCTGAAAATACAGGTAGGGCAATTAAACTCATAAGAAAATCCATCCGCCATAAAAGATTGACATGGGTTAATATCAATGAAAAAGTAAAGAAAATTTTAATGGCCAAATATTGGATGGGTTTAAGCAAAGTAGACTCTGTTAAAACAGAAGATCTTATTTCAGACTTAAACCGTCCCACATCTTTTCAATTAATACAGCAATTGACCGATGCGGCAATTACAGTAATAAAAGGTGCAGATCAATTACCATTAAGAAATGATTTTGTAAGAAAAACCGCCATTTTAAGCGTAGGAGAAAATATGCCAACCGTTTTTAGCGATATGATTAAAAAATCAAATACTAAAAACCAACTTTTTATTATTCCTAAGGATATTTCTGTAAAAGAAATGGTAGCCGTAAAAGCAGAACTTCAAAATTTTGACCAAGTAGTTTTAGCTATTTACGATACCAGAAAGCGACCGGCAGGTATATTAGACTACCCAGTAGATTTAAAACTTTTTATAGCTGATGTAGCTAGAAAAAACACCATCAGCGTGGTTTTTGCAAATCCATATACGGTTGCTGGTTTGCCAGGGTTAGAAAACAGTAAAACGGTTTTAATCGGTTACCAAAACTCTAAAGAGATGGAACAATCTGCCGCTAAAGTAATTTTAGGAACACTAAAAGCAACAGGAAAATTACCCGTAACCATTAATGCTTTTTTTAAATACGGTGATGGTGCGCAAATGAAATAAGGTTTTATTATTGATTATTTT
>JACMNZ010000484.1 GCA_014378285.1 Pseudopedobacter sp. | reverse complement strand
TTTGCTTCAACATCAAAAAATTTAGAAATTTTAACAGTTTCCATCATTTATAGCAAACCATTTAAATTTAATAGCGTAGTTGATTTTCATTTTAATGCACCTTTTAATGTTTTTAAAATTAAACATGAAACAGACGATTATATCGGGTTTTCAAAATTAGTTTTAAGTAAGGTTAAGAATCAGATTGCTGCAAAAATGATCATCATTGCAGATGCTGAAGATGACGAGTTTTATGAGCGGATTTTAGAAATTGTAAGGAATAACAATGCTAAGCAGTTATTAATTGTGGCACAAGAATTAAATATTTTAAAAAAGGAAAACTCACAAAACTTTATTGATTTAGATTTAAAAACTATTCAATATTTCCGTGAATTAAATAAATTTAATATCACCGACAAAGTTCTTATTGTTAAGAACGGTTTTTGGAGAAATAACTTTCTTTTTGCTTTTTACCCTGTTTATTATTTAGGCAAAATACTAAATTATTTACCTGGCAATTTTATAGAAAGCAAACTTGAAAAAGTTATAAAGGAAAAGCAATTCTTAAGTGCCGTTAGAATGGTGATGGCTCTTTTTGTTTACATGATTTATATCCCAATCCTATCATTAATTCTATTTTTTTTAACAGGGAAATTCATTGTTTCGTTATTTGGTGTAATCATGATCTTACTGTTTTATAGATATAATTTTAGTAATTATCAGCTTTTTAAGAAGCATAAAAGTTTAGAGAGTCTGGATATAAATGAGTTGGAATCATTAATATTATCTCGAAGAGAAATTTTAACAGAAATTAATCTTTAACCTTTGCCAAGCCCAATAATTTCACCATCCAATTGGGTAAATTTTTATCTCTATTTCTTTTTTTCATATTTAGATAAATTCCCCATTTTTTCAGGATTGGTACTTTATGGGTTTCTACAAATTCTATTAAGGTACCATCTGGGTCTTCGATATAAGAGAAATGCCCCGCTGCTTTACCCATATCAAAACTATCTTGACTGTCAACCGTAAAGCCAAACCCAGCTTTTGCACATTGTTCTTTCAATAAATTCATTCTAATAACATCAAAACAAACATGAATATATCCGGTATCTCCCCAAAACCTGTTTTGATAAATTTTAGTTCCTGTTTTATCCTTTCTTTCTAAAAGTTCTATTTCTGTATCTCCAAAAAGCTTACTAAATCCACCTGACTTTTCTTTAGAATGTCTCAATAAAACTCTTCTAAAAATAGTGTTTGCTTGGTTTAAGAGTCTTAAATCTTCAAATTTTTCAGCTTTATCATAAACGATAACATCATAATCTAAAATATCTTTATATAATTTTAAAGAAGTATCAATATCAGAAACACCAATAGTAATCCCGCTTACTCCTCCAGTTAAATCTCCGTTTTTTAAAAACCAGTTTTCGCTCTCTACTATTTCAAATAAATTTTGATAAGGATCTAGCACATAAAAATGAAGTTTGCCTTCTGGCGATTTTAGTAACTCAGTTTTTAAATCCAGCCCTTCAGCTTTAAAAAAATGATAAGTTTCAGAAACATCCTTAGCTTTTATCTTTACGATATTGATTCCGAAATCACCTATCTTAACTGGCCGAAGATTATCGGCAGGCTTCCTGTCTTTAAATTGCCAAAGTTCAAAACCGCCACCGCCCTGCATATTCATCGCTAAAACGGCATAACGTTTATGCACCTTATTTCCTGTATATTGGTACATCAAAGCAGCTTCGGCAATATCTTCAAATACAGGAACGTTCATTCCAAAGTATTTTCTATACCATTTCCACGATTCTTTTATATCCTTATATCCAATACCAACTTGCTGAATGCCACAGATTTTCTTATTCATATTAATACTTCAGCTCGTTTTTTTCGTGGTTTAGCGTTCTTCTATAAAACTT
>JACMNZ010000483.1 GCA_014378285.1 Pseudopedobacter sp. | reverse complement strand
TTATCTGCAGACAACACCTTTTCAAACATTTAAAACTTTCTTAATTTAAATCGCTAATGATATCTTTTGATTTTTGGATTAAAGCAGAAATATCTCTTCTTTCTCCATTTTCAACTTTAACTTTTTCAAAATCTAAAACAGATAGTTTAAGATTTTTTAAAGCAACAGTTTTACTATACACTCCTTGAACTTTTTGAATTTTAAAAACCGCATAATCTTGATAGGCCAAACCCCTGTTCTGATATAATTTCATATCATTTGGAGTTAAATCTATAGCTGTAGAAAAATCTTTTATGGCTCCTAAAAGTAATGTTTCGTGATCTTTAGAGCGATAATCCGTAATATTAGAAGCTTGTAAAACTTTTGCTTTTCCGCGATAATAGTAGGCAGCTGTTTCTGTAGGTTTCATAGCTATCAATTTATCAAAAGCTGAAATAGATTTAGAATAATCTGCAGCATGATAACTAGAATAGCCCATTAGCCAAAGTGCATTCATATTTGCGGGATCAGTGTTGTATGCTTTTTCAAAGTACAAAGAAGCATTACTGAAATTCCCATTCGTCATTGCTTTTTGCCCAAGTCTTTCGTAAGGTGTTTGCGCTAATAATGTTTGGGATATTATAACTACAAAAGCTAATATTGGATAAGTTTTATTTTTCATTGTATAATTCTGCCTTTTGGCGGACGACATGTTTAATAGATATAACGATGCTATTTATAAAATATTTCGCATTGTACAAACTGACTTTATAACATATTGTTTTTATAATTTCATGAGTAACTATACAATATTGCCGTTTTTTTGCAAATATTTTGCCTTGGCATAACTGTTGCAAAATTAGCGACATAATCATTAAAAGCTATTGCAGAGTTTTTTTCTGTCAATTTGGCGTTCAATCACAATTATAAAATATGAGCAATTTCGATAATTTCGATTTTAACCAAGCATTACCCTTGATAAATGAAGATACAGAGTTTTTTCCTTTAATGTCTCCAGAAGACGAGGAAGAGATGAATAATGAACAGACACCTGACATTTTATCCATCTTACCTTTAAGAAATACCGTTTTATTTCCTGGAGTGGTTATTCCCATCACTGTTGGAAGGGATAAATCCATTAAATTAATTAAAGATGCTTACAAAGGAAATAAGATAATTGGTGTTGTTTCACAAAAGGACGTTAACCTAGAAGACCCAACTTTTGACCAATTGAATAAAGTGGGTACGGTTGCAATAATTATAAAAATGCTACAAATGCCAGACGGTAATACTACGGTAATTATCCAAGGTAAAAACAGGTTTCAATTAGGAGAAGAAGCACAATCTGAGCCTTACATAAAAGCTAATGTTCAAAAATTTGAAGAGGTAAGACCAAAATCTGATAAGGAGTTTAAAGCCATGGTTTCTTCTGTAAAAGAATTGGCGATGCAGATTATCCAGTTCTCGCCAAATATCCCTTCAGAGGCTGCAATCGCTATAAAAAATATAGAAAGCGTTCCTTTCTTAATCAATTTCATATCATCAAACATGAATGCCTCCGTGGCAGATAAACAATTGATGCTTGAAGTTGCAAATCTTAGAGAAAGAGCAACTTTGGTACTTACTCATTTAAGTACAGAATTACAGTTATTAGAACTGAAAAATCAAATCCAAAGTCGTGTAAAGGTTGATTTAGATAAACAGCAACGTGATTATTTTTTAAATCAACAATTAAAAACCATCCAAGAAGAATTAGGTGGCAATTCACCTGATATGGAGATTGAGGATTTAAGAAATAAAGCTAAAAAGAAGCAATGGAGTAAAGAAATTTCAATCCAATTTCACAAAGAGCTTGATAAATTAGCAAGGATGAATCCTGCTGCCGCAGATTATTCTGTACAAATCAACTACTTAGAAGTGCTTTTAGAGTTGCCTTGGAGTCACTACACAAAAGACAATTTCGATTTAAAAAGAGCACAAAAAATCTTAGATAAAGACCATCATGGTTTAGATAAAGTTAAGAAACGTATTATTGAATATTTAGCTGTTTTAAAGCTGAAAAATAATATGAAAGCGCCCATTTTATGTTTGGTAGGACCTCCGGGAGTTGGAAAAACTTCTTTAGGAAAGTCTATTGCCAAAGCTTTGGGCAGAAAATACGTAAGAATGGCGCTTGGCGGCATTAGGGATGAAGCAGAAATACGTGGACACCGTAAAACTTATATTGGTGCAATGCCCGGCAAAGTGATTCAGTCTTTGAAAAAAGCTGGTGCTTCTAATCCTGTTTTTGTTTTGGATGAAATTGATAAAGTGGGTAACGACCATAGAGGTGATCCTTCTTCTGCTCTATTAGAAGTTTTAGATCCTGAACAAAATAACGCTTTCGCTGATAACTTTTTAGAATTGGATTACGATCTTTCTAGCGTGATGTTTATAGCGACAGCAAACTCTTTAAGTAATATACAGCCAGCACTTCTTGATCGTATGGAAATTATTGAAGTAAACGGTTATACGATTGAAGAAAAGATAGAAATTGCTAAAAAACATTTGATACCAAAACAAAAAGAACAACACGGTTTAAAAACAAAAGACATTACCATAAAACCCGCTATCATTGAAAAAGTGATTGAAGATTATACGCGTGAATCTGGAGTGCGTGGACTGGAGAAAACTTTGGGTTCTGTGGTGCGTGGTGCAGCAACTAAAATTGCGATGGAAGAGGCGTATAACACTAATTACACTTATGATGATGTAATGAAAACCTTGGGTCCTCCGTATTTTGATAAAGATGCTTACGAAGGAAACGATGTTGCTGGTGTGGTAACTGGTTTAGCATGGACATCCGTTGGTGGGGACATTTTATTTATCGAGGCAAGTTTAAGTCCGGGTAAAGGGAAAATGACCTTGACTGGTAATTTGGGCGATGTGATGAAAGAATCTGCTGTAATTGCGATGGCTTTTATGAAGGCACATGCCGATGATTTAAAAATTGATTACCGTTTGTTTGACCAATGGGATTTACATATTCACGTACCGGCTGGAGCAACTCCTAAAGATGGTCCATCTGCTGGAATTACCATGTTAACTGCTTTAACTTCTGCATTTACTCAACGTCAGGTTAAAAATAATTTAGCCATGACTGGCGAGATTACCTTAAGAGGAAAAGTTTTGCCTGTAGGCGGAATTAAGGAAAAAATATTAGCTGCAAAAAGAGCAAATATAAAAGATGTTATCCTCTGTAAATCAAATGAAAAGGATATATTAGAGATTAAGGCTGATTACATCAAGGAAATGAATTTCCATTATGTAACTAATATGTTAGATGTAATTGATTTGGCCTTGTTTGATCATAAAGTTAAAAATGCACAAAAGATTGTTTTTAGGGAAGAAGCGAAAGCAAGCGCAACCGTTTAAACAAATTTTTATCCTAATTTTAAAGCCGAATTCATTTCGGCTTTTTTTATGCGCTTTATTTTTAGACTAATACTTTCTTTAACTTTAACGGTTTTATCACTAACTGCTATTTCACAAACTAAACTTTATCAAAACGAGTTAGGTTTTAAAAGTGAAAACGATTCATATTTAGGCACTGGACAGGATAGATATTACACCAACGGTTTATTTATAACCTTTAAAAGAGCCAGTAAAACTAAAAACTATACTGATTCTTTAAAGTTTACCAAAAAGATTTGGAGCGCAACTATTGGGCAATACATGTACAATGCACAAAGTGGTCAAATTTCTAATATTAAGTTTGTAGACCGCCCTTTTGCTGCTTATTTATATGGAGGATTTGCGCTTCAATACCTGAACGATAAAGAGCATATCAAAAGATTTGAGCTACAAGTGGGTACCATTGGCCCAAGTGCTTTAGGTTATGAAGGACAAGAGTTTATCCATAAAACTTTTGGTTTTTACGATATTAAAGGATGGGAATATCAGGTTAAGAATGAAGTCGGTTTTAATGCAAAAGCAGATTTATTGTACCTCATCCATCGCTCCAAAAATAAGAAAATAGATTTTTCTTTACCTGTTGAAGCTAGATTGGGAAATACTTTTACCAGTTTAAATGCAGGGGTTTTATTTAGAACGGGAAATCTAAATCCATTATATCATTCGGTTGCAACGCAGAGTAATGTTTCTAATTTTAGGGAAGCTGGGGTGGCAGAAAAAGAGTTTTATTTTTTCTTAAAACCCCAAATACAGCTAATTGCTTATGATGCGACAATTACTGGAGGTTTATTTAGAGAAAATAAAGGACCTGTAACATTTAAAACCAATCCTTTGGTTGTTTCACAAGAATTAGGATTAGCTTATGCTAAAAAAAGATGGACAGTAGATTTTTCTGTAATCTTTAAAACGAAGGAAGAAAGCAGTATGGTATTTTCTCATCAATACGGTTCGTTTGATTTGTATTATAGGTTTTGAAAACCCTAATAAAAAACGAAATGCTTATTTATCTAAACCCGATTGCAGCGGCATCCTCCCGTTTTTATCGGGAGATATAGCGGAAAGCGGGACTATCTAAATTTTAAAGGCACAAAATTAACTTTTACAAAAAAAGACGGATACCCAAATGCATCCGTTTTTTTACAATACAATTAAACTTAAATGTTTATTTACTTTCAAACTTAAACATAGCTCCTAACTTTTCATCAGAATCAAAAGATACGCCTAAATCTTTGATAATACCAGTTTCTAAACTGTAAGCCCACCCGTGTACACTAAGATCCTCACCTTGTTTCCAAGCATTTTGTAAAGTGCTGGTTTTACAAAGATTATAAACATTTTCTATCACGTTTAGTTCAACTAACCGTTTTCCTCTATCTATTTCATTATCCAGTATATCTAATTCAAAAGCATAAGTACGATAAACATCTTTTATATGACGGAGCCAATTATCAATTAAGCCATATTGTTTGTTACTCATGGCTGCCAAAACGCCTCCGCAACCATAATGGCCGCAAACTATTACATGTTTTACCTTAAGAACAGCAACTGCATAATCCAATACGCTTAGCATATTCATATCTGTATGGATAACCATGTTTGCAATGTTTCTGTGTACAAAAATATCGCCTGGATTTGTCCCAGTAATTTGATTTGCTGGTACTCTACTATCGGCGCATCCAATCCACAAAATTGGAGGATTTTGTCCCTTGGCTAATTTATTAAAGTAATCTGCGTCTTCCTTTAAAGTTTCGGCAACCCACTCTTTGTTCCATTTTAATAGGTTTTCATAACTGATTTCTTCTTTGTTATGCCCTACTGATATATTTTTTGTTGATATTTTAGTATCTTCTGATTTTTTCATTTTTATTCAATTTCTTGTTATTTAATAACTAATTCTTTTAATGATGGCACTTCATATTTAGATTTAATATTGAGCAGCTCCACCTCTATGTTTTTAGTGTGGGCATGTTCTTTAAAATCATTTATAGTGTCTAACACATCTTTATCTATAAATAAAGACTGAGAACCATCTATAATCACTGTTTTATCATTTGGTAGATTGGTTAAGGTATATTGAATTGTCCCTTTATTCAAAAACGATACCTCTTGCGCCAACATTATTCTGATTACATCTTTATTTGAGGTCTTATCGATAGTGTAAAAATAAGGGTTTCTGTAATTGGTAGTTAATAAAAACACAATCCCTACAGCCAAACCAATGGCAACTCCTATCAGTAAATCCGTAAATACAACTGCAATTATGGTAATTATAAAAGGTATAAATTGATCTTTACCACTTTTCCACATCTTTTTAAACAATGGTATTTTAGTCAATTTATAACCCACCATTAATAAAATTGCTGCTAAGCAAGATAATGGTATTTTATTGATTAAAACTGGGATTAACAAAACCGCTAAAATTAAAAATACACCATGCATAATAGCAGAAACTTTAGTTCTTCCTCCAGAATTTACGTTGGCAGAAGAACGTACAATTACTGCTGTCATGGGTAATGCACCCACTAAACCAGCTATTGTATTACCAATTCCTTGGGCTATTAATTCTCTGTTGGTAGGTGACACTCTTTTGATAGGATCAATTTTATCAATGGCTTCCAAACTCAATAGTGTTTCTAGTGAGGCAACAATTGCGATGGTAACAGCTACCGTCCATAATTTGGGGTTAGTTAATGCCGAGAAATCTGGAGAGGCAAATAACCCTTTAAAATCCATAAAGTTTTCTACAACGGGTATTTGCACCAATTGGTTTGCATCTAAAGCCAATGCTGTTCTCTCAAACAAACCAGCCAAAACAATTCCTAAAATAACCACTAAAAGAGGTGCTGGAACAATTGATAGTTTCTTAAATTTTGGCCAAATAATAAGCACTAACAAAGAAGCTACACTTATAATAATTGCTCCAATAGTGAATTTGCTAAAAGCAGAAGAAATTGCAGATAGTGTATTTTCCTTATCCATTTGAGAAAAACTTTGGTCGCCTTCAAAATCGGCATCATAGCCAACAGCATGGGGTAATTGTTTTAAAATAAGAATAATTCCTATAGCGGCTAACATGCCAACAATTACGCTATTTGGAAAATAGTTTCCGATTGTCCCGGCCTTTAAAATCCCTAATAAAATTTGTAGTAAACCCGCAATCATTACCGCTAAAAGAAAAATGTTAAAACTACCTAAATCTGTAATGGCATTTAATACGATAACCGTTAAACCCGCTGCAGGACCACTTACACTTAATTGCGATCCACTAAAACTTGCTACTACTATTCCCCCAATGATCCCACTTAAAATTCCTGAAAATAATGGCGCTCCAGATGCTAAAGCAATACCCAAACACAACGGTAATGCAACTAAAAACACAACAATACTTGCTGGAATATCCTTCTTTAGGTTTTTAGGCAAAAAATATTTTCCAAAGCCACTTCCAGTGGTGGCTATATGCTCATTTATCATTATAAAAAAAATTAAGTTTAAACCCGCAATAATTAATATCCTTAATTAGCAGGCATAATTGGGTGGAGGTGTTGGAACTCTTGGAAAGAAGGTTTTGATATATTTTTTAGAAATGTAAAAATAATCTACAGAGTTATTGACAATGAGCTGAACATTTAAAAAACTATAAAAGCTATTCCCATCCGTTCCGTTTTTCAAAAATATTTTAATATGCTTAGCTGCAGAATGATTGTCTTTGGTTTCATTCTCTAATTCTAACTGCATGATGACTGTGTTAACAATTTCACTATCTAAATTAAAAATTACTGGGGCAGTAGAGATTACCATCTTCACCAATATAATGGAGAGAAATACGTAGCAGTAAATTAAAATTTTGAATTTATCTTGCATTAATATTAGTAATATCCAAATTTAAACAAAAACCATACTTAAAATCTAAATCCTGCTTAAAATAATAATCATACATAAAAAAACAATAAAATTATAAGTTGCAAACTGTGATTTAGCATAATTTTTATAAATTGACAATTCCCAAAATTCTAAAAAGTGAACAAGAAACTAGAAATACTTAACTCAAAAAGAGAGGCTGCCTTTATTGGCGGAGGAGAAAAAAGAATTGAAAGCCAGCATAAAAAAGGAAAATTGACCGCAAGGGAACGTTTACACTTTTTATTGGATGAAGGTTCTTTTGAAGAGATTGGAATGCTGGTTTCACATCGTTCTACAGACTTTGGGATGCAAAACGAAAAATATCCAGGTGATGGAGTTGTTACAGGATACGGAACAATTAATGGACGTTTAACTTATGTTTTCTCACAAGATTTTACTGTTTTTGGAGGTTCTTTATCAGAAACACATGCCGAAAAAATTTGTAAAATAATGGATATGGCATTAAAAAACGGTGCCCCATTAATCGGTTTAAATGATTCTGGCGGTGCTAGAATTCAGGAAGGAGTAGTTTCTTTAGGCGGTTACGCCGATATTTTCTATAAGAATACCATGGCTTCGGGAGTTATCCCACAACTTTCTGCCATTATGGGTCCATGTGCAGGTGGTGCGGTATATTCGCCGGCAATTACAGATTTTATCTTGATGGTAGAACACACTTCTTACATGTTTGTAACAGGCCCAAACGTAGTTAAAACAGTAACCCATGAAGAAGTAACTTCAGAAGAATTAGGCGGAGCAAATACGCATGCAACTAAATCTGGTGTAACCCATTTTGCTTGCGCTAATGAGATTGAAGCAATTAATCACCTAAAAAAATTATTGAGTTACATGCCTCAAAATTGTGAAGAGAAAGCTCCACAAGAGGATTATGAAAGTGGCGACGAACATCGCAAACAACTCAATAAAATATTACCCGAAAACGCTAACCAACCTTATGATATTAGAGAAGTTATTATCGAGGTTATTGATACCGATTCCTTTTTAGAGGTTCATAAAGATTTTGCCGAAAATATTGTGGTAGGCTTTGCCCGATTAGCTGGCAGAAGTATTGGTATTGTTGCTAATCAGCCTGCGTTTTTAGCTGGCGTTTTAGATATTAATTCTTCGACCAAAGCAGCAAGATTTGTCCGCTTTTGCGATGCTTTTAACATTCCGTTATTGGTTTTTGAGGATGTGCCAGGTTTTTTACCCGGTACCGATCAAGAATGGAACGCCATCATCACCAATGGGGCTAAATTACTTTATGCTTTTTGCGAAGCAACTGTCCCAAGAATTACCGTGATTACCCGTAAAGCTTACGGTGGAGCCTATGATGTGATGAATTCTAAACACATTGGTTCAGATATGAACTACGCCTGGCCAAGTGCAGAAATTGCTGTTATGGGCGCAAAGGGCGCTGCAGAAATCATTTTTAAAAGAGAAATTACCTTAGCAGAAAACCCAGAAGAAAAGTGGTTGCAGAAAGAGAAAGAGTATTCTGATATTTTCGCAAACCCTTACCGAGCCGCCGAACGTGGTTTTATTGATGAAGTAATTGAACCTTCAGATACTCGCATAAAGCTGATTAAAGCTTTTAAGATGTTAGAGAATAAGGTGGTTAATAATCCGAGGAAGAAACATGGTAATATACCTTTATAGGTTATTCTTTCAAAAAGAAATACATCTTAATCATCTATTCTATGAATCTATTAAAATACTATGTAAAAACCATTTTGTTGATGGTTTTATTTCCTATTACTGCTTTCGGACAGAATGAGTTAGTTACTGCAATTAACAGTAAGCTCATGCCAATCAAATCAGTTGAAAGTCTAAGTGATTTTCAAGAATTCGCTCAACTGAAGAGTGTATTAAAAGATAAACGCATTGTTGCTCTTGGAGAAGCTACACATGGAACTCATGAATTTTTCACGATGAAGAGTACTTTGATCCAATATTTGGTGCAGGAAATGGGTTTCAAAGTATTTGTATTAGAAGCAGATTTCGCTGGTGCAAAGGCAATGAATAGTTACATTATTGATGGTAAGGGAAATCCTATTGATGCTATGAAACAAATGTTAGTAGGTGTTTGGAGTACAAAAGACTTTTACGAAATGGTGGAATGGATGAAAAAGTATAATGAAAAACAAACTCCCGAAAACAAGATTAGATTTTATGGTTGCGATATGCAATTTGCTATTAATTCAGGTGCTGCATTGCTTGATGGCACAGTGAAATTTAAAAACGCTTTAAGTGCAAATTGCATGAAAGGAATAAAATTAATGATTAACTACAGATACACTAAAATTGATAAATCTCAGATTCCTTTGTTAGATGCAACCGCCCAAGAACTTAAAGAAGCATCTATTGTAGAAGAAGATGGTTTGAAATTAGCACTTTATCAAAGATACATCACTTGTGTGTTGCAAACTATAGAATATGCAAAAGTTAAATATCCTTATGATGGAGATATTATCCGTGATCAACGGATGGCTGAGAATTGTGAATGGATCTACAATTATGAGCATAATAACAAAATGATTATTTGGGCTCATAATCTCCATGTTGCTAAAAATATAACTAGAAATAATAACCTTCCCATGGGATATTACTTAAATAAAAAATTTCCAGATACATTTTATACCATTGGCTTTGATTTTAATAAGGGCGAGTTTAGTACAAAAAATACAGCGACTAAAACTTTTGGGGTATGGTCAGTACCAGAGGTGACTTCTAAAAAATTTGTAGAATATATTTTCAAACAATGTGAAGTACCAAATTTTTTCCTCGACTTTAAGAGTTGCCAACAAAATAGTGTTATCAATGAATTTCTTAGTAAAGATCTCTATGCCAGATCAATTGGCGCAGGATTTAACCCAAATAATCAATCATTCGGTACAACAAACAAAAAATTAAACAGTATTTATGACGGCATTATCTTCATTAATAAAACAACAGCTGTAGAAATTGTAATGTTAAATTAAATAACAGGTAGAATACGCTACAACTCTTTGAATTGCAATTGTTAGATTGATAAGATGGTAGTTTACCATATTTAATCACCTAAAGTATTTAAAATGTTAGAGAGTATGGTTGTAAATAACCCAAGCAAAAAGCCTAGAGATATCCTTTTGTAATAAAAAAATAGTTAACTAATTAAATATTATAACTAATTTATAATCTGTTATTTAAATCAATATTTGTTTACAGTAAATATGTTACTGTAAACATGTATATTTGCTTAATGAAAATTGAGCAAAAACTGATAGGTATCATTTCGAAAAAAGGAGCTACAACAATAGATTCTTTGGTAACTCAATTAAATATTTCTAGGCAATACGCACATATTATTGTTAAAAAATTAATAGAAAGAGGAACACTCAAAAAAATGGGAACTCCTCCACATGTATTTTATAGTGTAGACAATAGTATTACTTCAAGCATTAAAATTGTAATTCCTTATCAAAAAGAATTGTTTTTGAACGAACACTTTTTATTAGTAGATGCTTTAGGGAATAAATTACAAGGATTAAATGCTATGCAATA
>JACMNZ010000482.1 GCA_014378285.1 Pseudopedobacter sp. | reverse complement strand
ATAGCTGGCCAACCAAATACCGCTGTTACTGGGCCGTTATCTGTATGGATAATTACTCTTTTAGAAGGTGCAATCTGATGATCAGAACCACCATTTCTAATCACATAAATTAAACCATCAGAAGTGATATAATTTACAAACCAAGAAATTTCATCGGCATGTGCCTCAATTACTACTTTATACTTAGCTTTTGGATTAATAACAGCAACCGCAGTTCCATAATTATCCACAAAATGCTCGTCAACGTAAGGTTTTATATATTCTAACCAAAGCTTTTGTCCTTCCCATTCAAAACCTGTTGGAGAAGGATTATTAATATATTTTTCTAAAAACGCTAACGATTTTTTATTGACTACATGTACATGTTTAATTTCTTCTTTCTCTATCTTGTGCTCTACTTGCTCTTTTTTCTTGGCCATTTTAAAATTTTATTTACGATTTTAACAAATATAAAAAACCTTATTTAAGGGAGGTTAATTTTCTTTAACGAGTTACTTACTATAAAAATTAGTTGTTAATAATGATTTCAATATTAATTATTTGGGTGTTTTAACCGTCCGCCAGCTGGCGGATTTCTATTGTCATCTGCAAATATTTAAGGACAAAAAAAGCTGCCGTTCCTATCGTTAAAGCACCTTGCAAATTTAAAAAAAGATAAAAATTTGTTTTGGCAATAAACTTGTACTTATACAAACATAAAATCACAATCAAAGTTTTATTATAGTATATGACAGCCACAGATAAAAAATCTAGCATAGAAAAGCTTGGAAAACTAATAAACAAAGTTAATGTAGCCATGATGACTACCTTAAAAGTGAATGGTGAGTTCTATAGCCGCCCAATGAATACAATGGATTTTGATAAAGATGGAAATCTATTTTTTTTCTCTGACGAACATACACCTGATGTTCATGATATTAAAGGGAACAATAGGGTTTCTGTAACTTATAGCAATCCAGAAAACAATACCTATATAGCTTTGAACGGTCGTCTATTTCTGATTGATGATCAAGAAAAAATAAATAAACTTTGGATGCCAGCTTGTAAAGCTTGGTTTCCCGAGGGTAAAACAGACCCAAATTTAACGCTTATCAAAGTAGAGGTTTTAAAAGCTGAATATTGGGATACAGCAGAAAGCGATATGGTTGTTCTTTTTAATATGTTGAAAGCCATTGTTAAAGGCGAAACCTACGATCAAGGAGAACATAAAGAAATCAACTTTGAAGATTAAAAAATTAAATGAAAAATTAATATTATTATGAAAAATCAAGAAAGTTTAGAAAAATTAAAAGATTTATTAGAAGGTACCAGAATTTGTATGCTAAGTACTTATAATGAAGATAAAAGAATACATACTAGGCCGATGGCTTATCAGGATATTGATGAAAACGGTACGATATACTTTTTCACTAATGAATATTCAAGCAAGATTGACGAAATATCAGTAAATAATGAGATAAACATCAGCTTTACTAATACTGATAAAAACAATTACGTAGTTATAAAAGCAGATGCAAAACTTTCTAAAGACAGAGCTAAAATGGAAGAACTTTTTAACCCAATGATTAAGGTCTGGTTTCCAGAAGGTTTAGAAGACCCAAATATTTCTTTGATAAAGGCTGATTTAAAAAGCGCCGAATATTGGGATACCACATCTAGTAAAATGGTTTTTCTGTTCAATGCAGCAAAAGCTTTGATTACTGGCGAGCCATACAATGAAGGTGAGCATGGTAAACTGGATTTGTAAACTTTGGGAGAGAGTTATACCATTGATGACACGGAGAATGTCACATATTTAGCAGAATTAAATATCAATTATTAAGGAATTAAGGGACATTAAGCTTATCAAATTTGTCTTAATTTTTTCTTGACTCCTTAATGGTTATAAATAAAAAACCTGCTTTGCGAAATATGTAGTTAATTTGTCTGAAATATGATTTGTTATTTTAATCTGTGAAATCACTTAGAATCTGTATAATCACCAAAACACTATGCAATTCAACCTCAATTTTGCCCAAAAACTAGATAAACAAGATAAACTCGCTTTTTTTAGGAACGAGTTTTTAATTCCCCAAAAGGATGGCGAGCAACTTATTTATTTTTGTGGAAACTCTTTGGGTTTACAACCAAAATCAGCTTCAGTT
>JACMNZ010000481.1 GCA_014378285.1 Pseudopedobacter sp. | reverse complement strand
TTGGAGTAAGCCGCTTCTTAAAAAAAACTGCACACCCGGCGGACTTATTTGCTTAAAGGGTGGCGATTTAAGCCAGGAAATTTTTGAAAGCAATTGCAAACCCCGGGTGTGGCCAATAGAAAATATTTTTACAGAACCCTTTTTTAATGAGAAGTATTTATTGCAGGTTCCTTATTAAGAAAAGTAGGTTTTTCTACTTGATACCAATTTTAGGGCATTTACGAAAAACTGCATGTAGGGAATCAGATTGAGGCAGTTACCAAATATTAGGGAAGATAATCTTTCGGCATAACTTTTATTTTTCCATGAATTTCCATAGCCAGTTATCCGTTTGTGGAGTACTGCCAATCGGGAAATTATGCGTAAAGCCGCTATCTGTAAAGCCGGTTTTTTCGTAAAACTTTTTAGCTCTTACATTATGTTCCCAAACACCCAGCCAAATTACTTCAAATTGATTTTGCCGTGCAAACTGCTCTACAAATTTCATTAAATCCTGTGCAAAGCCCATTCCATGAAACGCTTTATCCACATAGAGTCTTTTTAATTCAAGCGCTTTCCACTGCTTCATTAACGGCAAATTACCGTAATCTTCCATCATACGCAGGTAACCAATTGGCTTGCCATCGCTTATTGCCAGATAATAAAGATCCTGTTCGTTTGCCAATTCATTTTTAACCTGCTGAAGATTAAAATTTTCATCCAGGAATTCCTGCATATCCTCATCTGTACAAGTGCCGGAAAACGTATCACTAAAAGTAGTGGCTCCTAAACCGGCCAACGCTTCAGCATCAGCTAATGTTGCTCTTGTAATGGTTAACAGCATGTATTGGAATTTTAAGTAAGAAAAATAATTAAACCGGGTGCTTGATTTTTTTTGCGAAACTAAAATAGATTACCGAAAAAAAATCACCTTTTTATTCGTGTAATATTGCTTCTTTAAAAATTAAGGCTACTAATGACGGTTGATTTCTTACCCCGATGCAACAATAACCGTCCAAATTTCTCTGTTATAATTACCGGAGGCCAATCAATGGAACTGGTAGGGTATTTTGATTAAACCTTTCCACAGTATTTACAGGACTGGCATATTTGGTTATCTTACATTTTCATTTTAAACTGTTATTTATTATGAACCAACATTCCTTTTACTTCCCTGCGGAAATTGTATGAATTTTATTGCTATGATAAAAAACATTTGTGTTTACATTTTTCTGCTGTTGCTTAGTTCCAATTCCATGGCGCAAACGATAAAGCCGGAATTAATTAATGTAAAACAGTTGGCTAAATACGAGGCAACACACTCCGACCTATTTAAAGTTTGTGGTACCTGTCCTAAAAAAGAAATTGATGGCGGATGGAAAACGTTGAATCATGATTTGCCCATCCCTGCAGATGCAATCATTAAAAGGCAGATGAATAGCCAAAAGCCTTCCGGCCCATCTGCTCCGCTGTCGCCTTCACCCAACCCTGTTACATCATTTTTGGGATATGTTGATCCTTCCCGCACTATTCCTCCGGATACGCATGGAGCGGTGGGCCCCAACCATGTGGTTACTGCCAGCAATGATTACCTGCTGATACAATCAAAATCCGGTGCTGAAATCAATCGAATAGCTATCAGCTCTTTTACAGGTGTTGCCACTTCCTGCGACCCCTATATTCAGTACGATCCGGAATCAAAAAGATTTTTCTATTCTGCCATCGAATGCAACCCGGTTAATGGAAATAAAATGGCGATACTGGTTTCCAATACAAGCGATCCATCTGAAGGCTGGTTCCGGTACAGCTTTGTTCCAGACACATCTTATTTGTTAGACCATCCGTATCTTGGTTTCGACAACAGATGGTTAGTAGTTTCCGGAAGAAAGTTTCCACAATCTACCGGCAATTTTACAGGCACCATTTTATTTGTACTGGATAAAGCAACACTGTTAGCA
>JACMNZ010000480.1 GCA_014378285.1 Pseudopedobacter sp. | reverse complement strand
GTGCAAACATAGCTTTCATAAATATTAATGATTGTACTTTTGAACAATTGAAGACTTTTCCGTACCTAGCTTACAAACAGTCTAATGCAATAATTGCTTACAGAAAGCAGCATGGAAATTATAAAAACCCCACCGATTTAATTAAGATTGCAATCTTAAATGCCGAAACAATTCAAAAAATACTACCATATCTAAAATTTTAATGTTAGAAGATCAGATCAAAAATATAATCAGAGATATTCCGGATTTCCCAAAACCAGGAATAATTTTCAAGGATATCACTCCCATATTAAAGAATCAAAAACTATGTAGTGATATTGTTGATGAATTTGTAAAAAGAATTAAAAATTTAGAATTTGATGCAATTGCAGGGATAGAAAGTAGAGGTTTTTTATTTGGATTAATGCTTGCAAATAAGTTAAATAAACCTTTTATCCCGATTAGGAAATCGGGTAGATTGCCTTTTAAAACTATTCAACAATCTTATGATTTAGAATATGGTTCTGCAACGATAGAAATCCATGCTGATGCCTTTGAGCCAGGTGCTAAGATTTTAATTCATGATGATTTATTGGCAACGGGCGGAACTGTAGAAGCAACCTCTCAATTAATAGAAAAAATGGAAGGAACAATTGCCGGTTATTCTTTCTTGATTAGTTTAGATTTTTTAAACGGAAAAGAAAGATTACAAAAATATTCTGAAAATAATTTTTCATTGGCTAGCTATCAATAATTTGGTTTTAAGCAATATGCACTAAATATTTAGACCAAAAACCAAATCAGCTTTAATTCGTATATAAAATTAATACAAACAATTGCCTAATTAATAGGTATTTTGAGGGTTAACCAAATATTTTATGACCGAAAATAGATCAGAATTAGGATACAATTTTACACAATCAGAAAGTCAAACCATGATTGCTCAAATGGTTAAAGACTTTACCCAAAAGCATATCAAACCACATGTTATGGAGTGGGATGAAGCACAGATATTTCCTGTAGAACTCTTTAAAAAACTAGGTGAGCTAGGTTTAATGGGCGTTTTAGTTCCAGAAGAATATGGTGGCTCTGGCTTTGGTTATTTCGAATACGTAAAAGTGATAGAAGAAATTGCAAAGGTTTGCGGTTCAATCGGTTTATCAGTTGCTGCACACAACTCTTTGTGTACGGGGCATATCTTAACTTTTGGAAACGAAGAACAGAAGAAAAAATGGCTACCAAAATTAGCTACCGCAAAATGGATTGGTGCATGGGGATTAACTGAAGCAAATACTGGTTCAGATGCATTAGGGATGAATACAACTGCAGTTTTAGAAGGTGATCATTACATTGTTAACGGTTCTAAAAATTGGATTACCCATGGTAAATCTGGAGACATTGCAGTAATCATGGTTCGTACTGGAGATAAAGGAGATTCTAAAGGTATTTCTGCGATAGTAATTGAAAAAGGAACACCTGGTTTTTCGGCCGGAAAAAAAGAAAATAAGCTGGGTATGAGGGCATCAGAAACCACAGAACTTATTTTCGACAATGTAAAAGTGCCTAAAGAAAATTTGTTAGGCAATCAGGGAGACGGTTTTAAACAAGCCATGAAGATATTAGATGGAGGTCGGATTTCTATCGCAGCACTATCTTTGGGAATTGCAAAAGGAGCTTATGAAGCAGCTTTGGCTTATTCAAAAGAACGCCATCAGTTTGGGCAACCAATTTCTAGTTTTCAAGCAATTGCTTTTAAATTAGCAGATTTAGCTACAGAAATTGAAGCTTCAGAATTATTAATTTATCAAGCTGCCGACATGAAAAATAGAGGTGTTAAAATGACCAAACAATCTGCAATGGCCAAATATTTTGCTTCAGAGGTTTGCGTTAAAGCCGCAACAGAAGCCATCCAAATATTCGGTGGCTATGGCTATACCAAAGATTTTCCTGTAGAAAAATTTTACAGAGACAGCAAATTATGTACAATTGGTGAAGGAACAAGTGAAATCCAAAAAGTTGTGATAGCTAGAGAAATATTGAAATAATTCTTTTTCTTAAATAAATAATAAACAAAAAAGTCACATTATTCTTTAATGTGACTTTTTGCCCAAATGCTTGGAATATTTTATGCTTCCGAGCTTTTATTACTTCTAGTTACAATAACCAAAACCAAAATAAATATCGCAACACCAATTGCCCAAACCCAAGGTTGTCCATACCATTCAGCAGCGCCCCCGGCATTAATATTTACATCAACTGTTTTAGGAGCATCTTGTGCAAAAGTATAAAGGGTTGAGAATAAAGCTAATGTTAGCATCAGCAAATGTTTATTCAGTTTAATTAACAAGTTGTTATTTTTCATGATTTTTTAATTTAAGGTTTAACAAATTTTCAAACATTTTTACAATTATTGCGCCAAATCAAAAAGTCAAGTTCAAATTGATAAAAGCCAGATTAATTGAATTTTATTGTTAAATCATTGATACAATACAAATATCTTTTCTGCTTTAAATATTATTTTTATCTTTGCAATCCCAACAGTATTTTAAGAGGGATAGAAAGGTGGTATTTAATAAATGATTATTATCAATGTAAAAGATGGCGAATCTATTGACAGAGCATTAAAACGCTTCAAAAAGAAATTCGAGAAAACAGGTGTACTTAGAGAACTTCGTAGTCGTCAAGCTTATGAGAAAAAATCTGTAGCTAGAAGAATGGAAGTGAAACACGCAGTTTACATTCAAGGAATGAACCAAGAAGGATAATCTTTTCAGATTATTTTCTTTAGATATATAAACTATTTGTATATTCACTTTTAGTGATAATACAAATAGTTTTATGGTTTTAGGGCGTTTTTATAATTATCTACAATATGAAAAAAGGTATTCCAAACATACCTTAGTTGCCTATCAAAACGACCTACAACAATATTCCCAATTTCTTACATCATTAGAAACTGATATTTTACAGGCCAATCATCATGTAATTAGAGCGTGGATGGTTAGTTTAATGGATGATGAGATAGGTCCTCGCTCTACAAATAGAAAAATCTCCGCATTAAGGTCGCTCTATAAATTTTTGATTAAAGAAGCTCTAATAGAAGAAAATCCATTAATCAAAATAAAAGCCCCTAAGACTGCTAAAAAGTTACCCACTTTTATTCCAGAAGATAAAATTATACAATTACTTGATAATGATTATTTTGAAGATTCTTTTAAAGGATTAAGAGATAAATTGGTTATAGAATTACTTTTTGGAACGGGCATAAGGCTAAGCGAGCTTATAGGTCTTAAATTAAACGATTATCTTCCTAAAGAAAACACAGTTAAAGTATTAGGTAAGCGCAATAAAGAAAGGATAATCCCAATCAACATTACGTTGTCAAATTTATTAAATCAATATATAAAGTCAAGGGCAGAACAAAATATTTCAATTGTAATTAAATCACTAATCGTTACGGATAGCAAGTCTACTGCTTATTCAAAATTTATTTACAGATTAGTACAAAAATATCTATCTTACGTTTCAACCCAAGATAAAAGAAGCCCTCATGTTTTAAGGCATTCTTTTGCTACCACGCTACTAAATAAAGGAGCAGACATTAATGCAATTAAGGATTTACTAGGGCATTCAAATCTTGCGGCTACGCAGGTTTATACCCATAACTCGATAGAAAGATTAAAATCAATTTACAAACAAGCTCATCCAAAGGCTTAAAAAAAAGGAGGAAAAATGAAAATTGGAATTCAAGCAATCCACTTTACTGCTGATCAAAAATTATTGGCATTTATTCAAAAAAAGGTAAACAAATTAGATCAATTCTATGACCAGATCATCAGCGCTGATATTTACCTTAGATTAGGAAATATTTCTGAGGAAACAAATAAAACCACAGAAATAAAACTAATGATTCCTGGTAGTACTTTGTTTGCAAAGGAAGAGTGCAAATCCTTTGAAGAGGCTACTGATTTATGTATAGAATGTTTAAGGAAGCAGATTACAAAACATAAAGATAAAGTACGTTTACATGAGGGTAAACACAAAGAGCTAGCAAACCAACAAGTTGCCACTTAAAAATATCAATTTGTTTATTGTGTAAATATTCTAAAAATCAATGAACTAAAAATTCATTGATTTTTTTTTGAAATAAATTTTGTTCGATTATTAATTTTCGTAGTTTTGCAGTCCCTTAGGCAAAAGAGCTAAATGGGGTTAAAGAAAAAGTTCTTTATTTTACTAAAAAAAGCCTCCTTAGCTCAGCTGGTAGAGCAACTGACTTGTAATCAGTAGGTCATTGGTTCGATCCCGATAGGAGGCTCATTCTGGTTTTAGAATGATGTTTTTAGAATTTACGATTTGCAAAAATCTAAAATTTGAATTATTCAATCTTAAAATAGAATATGGGGGGATTCCAGAGCGGTCAAATGGGACGGACTGTAAATCCGTTACTTCGGTTTCGAAGGTTCGAATCCTTCTCCCCCCACTGGATAATGAAAAGAAATTTGAGTTTTTAATGATTGAATTTATTCAGTTATTTTTATCTCCAAAAATTAGTCATTAAAATTGCGAAAGTAGCTCAGTTGGTAGAGCGATAGCCTTCCAAGCTATAGGTCGCGAGTTCGAACCTCGTCTTTCGCTCACATGAGCTCTTTAAAGAGCAGTTTTATAGTTCAAAGAGTTCTTTAATAGTTCCTAGTTTTACTAATGGACTATTTTATTATTGAATTTGATGGACTAGAAATAAGCCGAAGTAGCTCAGCGGTAGAGCACTTCCTTGGTAAGGAAGAGGTCGTGGGTTCAAGTCCCATCTTTGGCTCTAAAGGGCATTAATTATAATAAGTATAAAAATTAACCTAGTAATAAGTATAAAATCATGGCAAAAGAAAAATTTGACCGTAGTAAACCACACCTTAACATCGGTACAATCGGTCACGTTGACCACGGTAAAACTACATTAACTGCAGCTATCACTAAAGTTTTAGCAGATAAAGGCTTTTCAGAAGCCCGTTCGTTTGCTTCTATTGACTCTGCTCCAGAAGAAAAAGAAAGAGGTATCACTATTAACACAGCTCACGTTGAGTATTCAACTGCTCTTCGTCACTATGCCCACGTTGACTGTCCTGGTCACGCGGATTATGTGAAGAACATGGTTACTGGTGCTGCTCAAATGGATGGTGCTATCATCGTTGTAGCTTCAACTGATGGTCCAATGCCGCAAACTCGTGAGCACATTTTGTTAGCTCG
>JACMNZ010000479.1 GCA_014378285.1 Pseudopedobacter sp. | reverse complement strand
CCCAATAGGGTTCACTTTTTCAGGTCTGAACAAGACTAACGAAAATCAACTAGAAAACAATTTTTCTAGTGAACAAGAATCAAACCCTTTTTTAGACCATGTTTGCAAAGCTTTTAAAGATTATTTGAAAGAAGAGATCAATAGAGAGTTTGGCGGTTTAGAATCTCGTATTGATCGCTTTCAAAATAGAATCAAAGCCGCTACGTTACTTTACGAAAAAGAGAGAAAAGAGTTATTTGAATCAAGCCCTCAATTTTCTTTCTAAATATTTAAAAAATATGGAAATCACATTATTAACACTTAGAAGTATGCTTGCCGACGCCGCAGAGCTGGGGGCCCAAACAGCCCTCACTAAAGCGGGCCTTATAAAACCGTGGATCAGTAAGGCCGAGGCTTTTAGACGTTACGGTGAAAGAACTGTAAAACGTTGGATAGCTGAGGGTTTAGTGAAGCCTTGTTCACCAAGCCCAAACGCTGTAAAAAAACATATCAGTTTAAAAGATATCGAAGAGGTAAACAAGGCATATAACACCCCTTTTTATAAATTTTCTTAAATCAACATTTGATAGCTATCTACCAATCAGATTTAGTCGAAATACCCTTATTGTATTTATCAATGTAAACATTAAAGAAATTTTCTAAATCTTCGATAGCTTTTTCTAATTTAACCTTACCACCCTTACCGTAAACGCCTATTTCCGTACCGTCCATACTAAAGCCGGTATAAACTAAGTACATCTTTCTTAAGCCCGTTGTTGCATTAAATGACGGGCTATTTATTCTAATTTTACCATCTTTAAATAAAAAGGTGATCGTGTAATTAATATCAAAAGGTGTAGCCGTTCCGTTCTGTCTTACAGTCTTTTCACTAAAACCATTAATTGTAATTGATTCGCCTTCAACTGTACTAATTACGTCTTTTGGTGAAACATAAAAAGCGTTAAAGTAAAGCAAAGAGCTTTTGTATAACTCAGCTGCATTCTTACCGGAATACTCAAAAACCGCGTAATTTTTTGCGGGATCTGCAACACTTACAAAACCCTCAGGAGTTAATTTAAAAGTTTGGGCTTTTGTGCCAACGCAAACAAACAGAGCAAAAGTTAGAATAAGTAATGATTTTTTCATAATACTAAAATAGCATATTATTTTTATTCTGCTCAAAAACTTTATTGGTGAATTAAAGTTGTGTATTTTTGACGAAATATTTAAGAGTAAATTTTATTAAAATATGCAAATAGTGTGCAAATATAAAAATAAATAACGCTTAACTATCTAATAATTAATCACTTAAAAAATAACACTATGTCATCAGTAGAGACAACTTACGTACCTTTCAAAGTGAAGGACATTTCCCTAGCAGAATGGGGAAGAAAAGAAATTGAATTAGCCGAAGCAGAAATGCCCGGTTTAATGGCCCTTAGGGCAGAATTTGGAGCTAGTCAACCGTTAAAAGGAGCAAGAATTGCTGGTTGTTTACACATGACTATCCAAACTGCGGTTTTAATTGAAACATTAACTGCATTAGGTGCAGATGTTACTTGGTCCTCATGTAATATTTTCTCAACCCAAGATCATGCCGCTGCTGCAATTGCTGCTGCTGGTGTTCCTGTTTTCGCCTGGAAAGGCTTAAACGAAGAGGAATTTGATTGGTGTATTGAGCAAACTTTGTTTTTCGGTGAAAACCGTGAGCCATTAAATATGATTTTAGATGATGGTGGCGATTTGACCAATATGGTATTAGATAGGTATCCTGAATTGGCCGCTGGTATTAAAGGTATTTCTGAAGAAACTACTACAGGTGTTCTTCGTTTACACGATCGTGTTAAAAAAGGAACTTTGCCAATGCCTGCTATCAATATCAACGATTCTGTAACTAAATCTAAATTTGATAACAAATACGGTTGTCGTGAGTCTTTAGTTGATGCTATCCGTAGAGCAACTGATGTAATGATGGCTGGTAAAGTAGCTGTTGTTTGTGGTTATGGCGACGTTGGTAAAGGTTCTGCAGAATCTTTAGCAAGAGCAGGAGTAAGAGTAATTGTAACTGAAATTGACCCAATTTGTGCGCTGCAAGCTGCAATGGAAGGTTATGAAGTAAAAAAATTAACTACTGCAATTAAAGAAGCTGATATTGTTGTTACCGCAACTGGTAATAAAGATATTGTTAGAGGCGAGCATTTTGAGGCTTTAAAAGACAAGGCTATCGTTTGTAACATTGGTCATTTTGATAACGAGATTGATATGGCTTGGTTAAATAAAAACCATGGTGCATCTAAAATCGAAATCAAACCTCAGGTTGATAAATATACCATCAACGGAAGTGATGTAATTGTTTTAGCAGAAGGCAGATTAGTAAACTTAGGTTGTGCAACTGGCCATCCATCTTTTGTAATGTCTAACTCTTTTACTAACCAAACTTTAGCAGAAATGGAACTTTGGTCTAATACAGGTGCTTACGAAAACAAAGTTTACGTATTGCCTAAGACCTTAGATGAAAAAGTTGCCCGTTTACACTTAGCTAAAATTGGCGTAGAATTAGAGGAATTAAGAAACGACCAAGCAGAATACATTGGTGTAACTGTAGAAGGGCCGTTTAAGTCTGATTCTTACCGTTATTAAGTATTAGGATATTAGTATCAAGTATCAAGAAAACCGTTCTGATTTGTTTCAGGACGGTTTTCTTGTTTTTGAAAAAGCTAGGTCTGTGAGTTATTATTTCCGATAGTCCGGCTGTACGCACTCGCTTTTTAAAAGCTTTTTTCAAAAGCATTTAAAAGAGCTCAAACAAATGCTTCCATCCGGTTTATTTAACAAATGACCATTCATAAAAACAAAATTTTAAAAGTGAAACCCCAAATTCACGTTTAAATATTTATGGATAAAATTGTCTTTTTAAAATCTATTAATCAAAATCAGTTTTTATAAGTGATTAAAAACCCTACCTTTGCGCCAAATTATTTTGACTAATTCAAATAAGTGACTAGTCGACAGTAATTTGTAATATTATGAAGAAGATTGTTGATTACAGAAAATTATTAGAAGTTACTGAGAAAGCTACCCTTGTAGAGTTGAAATCAGTATATAGAAGTTTAATGAAGACTTATCATCCAGATAAGTTTCCAGAAGGCGAAGAACGTACAAATGCTGAACATACCAGCAAAAATATGATTGAGGCTTATCATTTTTTAGTAAGTATTGCTCCAGAAACTCGTGATCAAAGTTTACAGGCTTATACAGAAACCACATCAAATTCTAACATTCAAGATTTTGAATTTAAATCCCAAGTGTTAACCGTGGAGTTTTTAGACGGCAACACTTACGAATATTTTGATGTTCCTAAAGCTATTTATGTAAAACTGGTAAATGCAGATTCTAGAGGAAGATTTGCTCGAAGACATATTTTTACTTCTTACGTTTATAGAAGTACCAGTAGATTAGTTGCTACAGCTTAGTTTTACAAGCCTAATAAAATAATTTTTAAACAAAAAAATGGCTTATGATTTTTTCATAAGCCATTTAACAATTTATTTGAATTTAATTATTCAAAATATTCTTTCATCCTATCAAAGAAACTTTTCTCATTTTTACCCGGGCTAGGTTTAAAGTTTTGAGATTCTTTTAATTGTTCTAACAATTCTCTTTCTTCGTTATTTAATATTTTTGGTGTCCAAATATTTACTTGTACTAATTGATCACCTTTATGGTAAGAATTAACTTCCGGAATTCCTTTTCCTTTTAGTCTTAAGATTTTTCCTCCCTGAGTTCCAGGATCTAATTTAATTCTAGCTTTACCGTCAATAGTTGGAACTTCAATACTAGCGCCTAACGTTGCATCAACAAAACTAACATGTAAATCGTAAATGACATTTATTCCTTCTCTTTTTAAAGATTCATGGGCAATTTCTTCCACCAAAATAATCAAATCTCCAGGCACTCCGCCACGTGGCGCTGCGTTCCCTTTACCGCTCATGCTTAACTGCATACCTTCACTTACTCCAGCAGGAATATTGATACTGATGGTTTCTTCGCCACGCATAACACCATCACCATGACAGGTATTACATTTTGAAGAAATCGTTGTTCCTTCGCCATTACAAGTAGGGCAAGTGCTGGTTGTTTGCATTTGACCAAGAATGGTATTGGTTACACGCCTAACCGCTCCTTGTCCGCCACAAGTTTTACAGGTAGAGAAAGAATTTTTATCTTTTGCTCCTGTTCCATCACAAGTAGTACAAACAATTTGCTTGTTAACTTTTATCTTTTTTTCTACACCGTTAGCAATTTCTTCTAAAGTTAGTTTTACTTTAATGCGTAAGTTGGTACCTCTTTGAACTCTTTTACCGCCGCTACTACGAGATTGACCTCCACCACCAAAAAAACTATCAAAAGGACTGCCGCCACCACCACCAAATACATCACCAAATTGGCTAAATATATCTTCCATGTTCATACCGCCGCCTCCATAGCCACCACCAAATCCACTTTGTGAACCAGCATGACCAAATTGATCATACCTTTGTTTTTTTTCTGGATTACTTAATACTTCATAAGCTTCAGCAGCTTCCTTAAACTTATCTTCAGCAGATTTATCATCCGGATTTTTATCTGGGTGAAATTTTATTGCCTGCTTACGATAGGCTTTCTTTATTTCATCTGCTGGAGCACTTTTAGAAACCCCAAGTATATCGTAATAATCTCTTTTACTCATTAATTCAATTCTTTAATTTGAAGATTTGATAATTTGATGATGCTGTTTTTGTCGTTTTAAAAAATTGTCAAATTTTCAAATCGACACATTTTCAAATTATTATGCTCCTACTATAACTTTAGCAAAACGTATAACTTTATCGTTTAATAAATATCCTTTTTCAACTTCATCTACAACTTTTCCCTTTAAATCATCAGAAGGAACCGGGATAGAAGTAATTGCTTCATGAATATCGGCATCAAAAGTTTTACCTTTTGCTTCCATTGCTACTAATCCTTTTTGAACCAAAAGGGATTTTAATTTATGATGAACTAATTCAATGCCTTCTCTTACTTGCTTAACGTCAGTTGCTTTCTCCATAGCCTTATCAGCTCTTTCAAAATCATCCAAAACTCCTAACAAAGAAACTATTACATCCTTACCTGCTGTTTGCAGCAAATCTCTACGTTCTTGATTAGTCCTACGTTTATAGTTATCAAATTCAGCAAACAGACGAAGATATTTATCATTTAATTGAACTACTTCTTCCTTTAATTTATCAGTATCACTTAGCTCGTTATCTTCAACTTCGTTTACTCTAGCCTCATTAATTTCCTCAAGCTCTTCTTTAAGATATTCTGGTTCTTGGTTTTCTGCGTTATCTGCCATTTTGTTATGTTCCTCTTGTTCTGAAACCTTCTTTTTCTTAAACATTATCTATTAATTATAATTTTATCCAAAGTCCAAACATGCTGCCACTAACAAAAAAACAGTCAAGCTGTCAGTTTAATAAGAATTAAACCTCCAAATTGACTGCTAAATATTTTTGACTTGTATATTAAACCGTTGCGTCTTCTATCACTTTTCCATTTTCGCATTTTATGATACGGGAAGGAAAAGTCCGGATAATGTGATAATCGTGAGTTGCCATTAGAACGGCTGTGCCAGACTGACTGATTTGACGTAGTAAAATCATGATTTCTTCGGAAGTTTCTGGATCTAAATTTCCTGTAGGCTCATCGGCTAAAATCAATTCTGGGTCATTTAATAAAGCCCTTGCCACAACCACACGTTGCTGCTCGCCACCAGAAATTTCATGAGGCATTTTCTTCATTTTACTTCTTAAGCCCACTTTTTCTAAAACATCTTTTATACGCTCTTGGATTAAATTTTTGTCTTTCCAACCTGTTGCTTTTAAAACAAAAGCTAAATTTTGTTCAATACTTCTGTCTGTTAATAATTGAAAATCTTGAAAAACGATACCTAATTTACGGCGCATATAAGGAACATCTGCATCTTTCAAGTTTCTTAACTCGTACCCTACGGCATGTCCATCACCGTTTTGAATATGTAAATCGCCATAAATAATTTTTAATAAACTACTTTTTCCTGATCCTGTTTGACCTATCAAATAAACGAATTCACCCTTATCAACATGTAAATTTACACTCGATAAAACAAGGTGTTTTTGCTGAAAAATATCAATGTTATTTAATTTTATTACTGAGTTTCCTACCATTAGATTTCTAATTTTAAGATTTTTCCAAAAGGTAAATCTTTTACAATATTCATAATATATTCAGCTTTATGGGCTAAACCTACTTTTTCTAAATGTTTTTCCGGTCTATCTACCCTAAAATAGGCTAAAAGAGTAAATTGCTCATCCCTTAGTTGTACATAATCTGGGATTTTTGCCACTCCTTTAACTTTTATGATATACATATACCAAAGGTAAAATTTTTTATGCTTGGTGTGGGGTTAATTTTAATTTCAGTTTAACGAGTTTAAAAAAGCAATGGTATCTACACCATCTGCAAAATCCCAAAGTTTAGGGTTTTGGCTTTCGCCGAAGTTGACTTTTGCAGGTAAAATATTTTCTTTGATTGTTGAAACAACTACTTGAATTTCCTCAGCTTTAGCGTTAACTTTTTCAATTACTTGGTTTAAAGAATCATATTCTTCGTAATAAACAACAGCTAATGGAGAAAACATTCTTTCGTCTTTTGCCACTAAAAGAAAACCATTATCCAGGTGTTGATTTTTATTAACCAAGAAAATAGACTTATTGTAATCGTAGTTGTTATTGTATTTGTGATGGTTGATAATTGTATTAAATTTTTCTATTGATTCGAAAAAGTGGTTAAAAACATAATCTTTTGGGACAAATAATTTGGATACATTTCTACAACCTAAGCCGTAATAATTAAAAATATCATTACCCAATTCTTTTAATTCTTCGGTAGTTTCTTGCCCATTTAATATGGCAACGCTATTTCTGTTTTTTCTAATAATATTGGGTACTTTTGAAAAATAGTAATCAAAATAACGAGAAGAATTGTTACTTCCTGTTGCTATAACCGCATCAAAATTTTCTAATCTTTCTACAAATTGTATTTGATTTTTAAAATTAGGTTCTATAGTTATTAATTTTGATAGAACTGCTGGAATAAGCAAATCGTCTTGAGAAGATAATTTAATGAGCGCAATATTCCCGGTTAGTAAAACTGTTAATATATCGTGAAAGCCAACCATTGGGATATTTCCAGCTAATATCAATCCAACTTTTTTAGGATGAGTATTAATTTTAGGAATATCTTTTGAAAAGTTTATTAGATCATTTTGGTTGAGCATTTGTCCGTTTGCATAAATGGCACTTAATACCTGCTCAGGATTAAACCAAGCGTTTTTATGTTTTGAGTTTTCAATGATATTTTTAAAACTTTCATCAAGGATTTTTAAAAAATCGCCTAATTTAACAAATGCTTTTACTCTATTTTCTTTAAACAAATCTGACATTGACTGAATTCCTAATAATTTAATTGTGTTATATTTGCAGCTTATTAAGAAAAAACAAAAATACGTTTAAGGCGTTAGATTAAATAAAATATGGCAATTAAAATTACGGATGAGTGCATAAATTGCGGAGCATGTGAGCCAGAATGTCCAAATAATGCAATATATGATGCAGGCCAAGCATGGAAATTCTCTGAAGGTACAAATTTGAAAGGAATTATTGATTTTGGCGGTGGTGAAACCTTAAATGCAGATGAAGCTCAATCGGCAATTTCTGATGAGGTTTATTATATTGTTTCTGATAAATGTACAGAGTGTAAGGGTTTTCATGATGAGCCGCAATGTGCTGCAGTGTGCCCTGTAGATTGCTGTGTGGATGATGAGGATGTAAGAGAAACTGAAGAAGAACTGTTAGCTAAGAAAGCTTGGTTACATCAAGAAGATTAGTTTTTATATTTTGATATTTATAGGGTTGTCTTTTTTTAAGACAACCCTTTTTTGTTT
>JACMNZ010000478.1 GCA_014378285.1 Pseudopedobacter sp. | reverse complement strand
TTAGACACCAGCAATAAAAACCTCGATATCAGTAATCAAAAACTTGATACAAGTAACATCAGTCTTTTAAGAATAAATGGTGACTTAAATAACTTTGTTTTTAGTGCTTCTCATGATTTAAACGCCCCAATATTAAACATAGAAAGTCTCCTAGGGCTTCTAAATAGTAAGCTGGACATAAAAGACGCAGAGGTTATAAAATTATTTGGGTTGATGAATAAAGCAGTAACTAATTTTAAATCCACCATCAGCGATTTAGCCAAAGTGGGTGCTATTGAATCGGAAGATCCAGATGAGCATAATGAAAATTTTGTTACCATTTTTGAAGAAATTAAATTGGCCTTGTCTGAAAAAATTAAGCTTTCCAAAACCATTTTCCACACCAATTTTCGAAAAAAGGAAGTTCGCTTTGCCAAAAAGAATTTGAGAAGTGTGATGCTGAACCTCATCACCAATGCGATAAAATTTAGCGCTCCTCACCGCATACCAGAAATCACTATCAAAACAGAACTAAAAGATGGATTGATCCTATTAACCGTCAAAGACAACGGGTTAGGTATTTCCAAAGACCAGATAGAAAATGTATTTAAAAAATATCAACGCGTGAACGAGACGGTAGAAGGTACAGGAATTGGTCTTTACCTTACCCAGAAAATTGTTAATGCCGCCGGTGGTAAAATTGAAGTAGCATGTAACGAAGGTAAAGGATGCACTTTTAAGATTTATTTTTTGGCCTAGAAAAACCCTATATACAATTAATTTATTGACTGGATTATAGATGAACCATCATCATCAAAACCTAAATAAGTCTGGCTGTATTCTTGTATTCTTATAGTTACTCGAAACAAAAAAGAATTTAGCCAATTCAAGGTTCCTTTCCTCTTTTTGAATTTAGTAAATCATCCGTATTTATAGAATTCATGATGAAGAAAAAGATCAAGGAAAGCCATGTTGCTTTTCAAAAATTAATTGAGCACAGCAGTTGGGGCATTACCCTGCTAGATGCAAAATTCAACGCAACCTATAGTAGTCCTTCTGCTGAGCGTATCAATGGATGGGATAAAAACGTACGTTTAGAAGATCCGAATGCCATCATTATTCATCCTGATGACTTAGAGGCAGTAAATGCTTTGATGAAGCGAGTAGCTCATATTCCAGGATTAACAGAGACCTGTACTTTTAGATCAAAACACTTTAATGGGAATTATATTTGGTTGCAATGCAGCTTTACCAATATGCTCGAGGAATTAAATATCAAATCCATCGTATGCAATTTTATTGATGTTTCCGAGCAGAAATCGAGTGATTTTAAATTAACCCTACAAACCGAACAAATCACCGAACTTTTGGAAACCATGACAGATGGATTCATTTCCTTGGATGAAAACCTTTGCTACACCTACGCAAATGAGAGGGCGTTAAAAATGGCTAATAAAACTCGGGAAGACCTGATTGGTCGATACATTTGGGACGTTGTTCCAGATGCAATAGGTTCAGCTACTTATCAAGCCATCCAAACTGCTTTTATCGAAAAGAAATATGTTTGTAACGAGGATTTTTATGCCTCGTTGCAATTATGGCAAGAGAATCGAGTATACCCCTCTGGAGGCGGTGTAT
>JACMNZ010000093.1 GCA_014378285.1 Pseudopedobacter sp. | reverse complement strand
TGAGTATTGGCCACGTTTCATACCACTTTCAATCAAAGGGATATACTTAAAATCGTCTGGAATTCCGTATTTTTTTAATATGGGTTCTATTATTGGGAACCAAACTTCAGCCCTTTGATGTAATTGATAGGTCTGTAATTTTTTGAAGGAATTTGATTTTAAAGCTGTTTCCATTTTACTATCAATATGCTTACTTCCTGTAGGTACAAGTTCGTTCGCAAAACTCAAAGCAATAAAATTCTCTTTCTTTAAATCCTTTTTTAAAGTATCTAATTTAACTTTAACAACGGGGTAATTTATGGATGAATTGCTGTAGCCAATTATTTTTGTTAGTACACATAATACTAACACTAGACTACAAGCAATCATGATTTTTTTTCTCATAATTTCTTGTTTAATTATTCATTTTAACAAAAAGCTTGGCAAAGGTAAGTTTTATATATCACATTTTCAAATAGTTACAAAACATGCTCAATATTAGGTAGTGGAATCAGGTATCAAACCGTTTTAAAATCCAATTCTATAACAATATCATAAACTTCTGATTTATAAAGTTTTTTGTATCTTTGCACCCCTTTAAAAGAGGTATATTAAAATAAAAACCATGCCATTTAATAAAAACAGGAACAGTCGTGATGACAAATCCGGAAAAGACTTTAAAAAGTCAGACAGATCTGAATCTACCAACAGACCTAAATCCGATAATCGCCCTTTCAATTCTTCTTCAGATTATAAAAAGAAAGACGATTCTAGCTTTAATACAGAAAGAAAACCTTATGGGGAAAGAAACTCTTCTGGAGAAAGAAAAGCTCCTTATGGTTCAAGGGAAGGAAGTAGCGGTGGTTCTTACAGAGACAAAAAACCTTATGGTACTCGTAGCGAAGGCGGTTATGGCGATAAAAAACCTTACGGAACTCGTAGTGAGGGAAGTAGTGATAGGAAACCTTACGGAGATAAAAAAGAAAGCTCATTTGGTGACAGAAAACCTTATGGAGCTCGCAGTGAAGGTAGTAGTGATAGAAAACCTTACGGAGATAAAAAAGAAAGCTCATTTGGCGATAGAAAACCTTTCGGTGATAAAAGAGAAGGTTCTTATGGAGACAGAAAACCTTTCGGTGAAAAAAGAGAAAGTTCTTTCAGTGATAGAAAACCTTTTGATAATAAAAGAGAGAGCTCTTTTGGCGATAGAAAACCTTTCGGCGATAAAAGAGAAAGCTCTTTTGGTGATAAAAAACCTTTTGATAATAAAAGAGAGAGCTCTTTTGGCGATAGAAAACCTTTCGGCGATAAAAGAGAAAGCTCTTTTGGTGATAGAAAACCTTTTAGCGATAGAGAAGGTGGCGACAGAAAACCTTATCAAAAAAAAGACACTTCTTTTGAAGGAAGAAAAGCTTATGGTGAGAAAAGAAATTTTAGCAAACCTGATAGTGAAAGAAAACCTTTTGTAAGTAGCGATAAAAGTTTTGGAGGAGAAAAAACTCCTTACGCAAATAGAGAGAACTATAATAATAGCGACGAAAATTCATTTAGAAGAAGACCAGAAGAGAATAGAAGAGATCAATCTGATTTTAATGATGATCAAGTAAAACTTAGAAGTAGAAGTAGCAATAAGAGCTTTAAAAAAGAAGATGATTTAGTCCGTTTAAATAGATTTATTTCTAATGCTGGTATTTGCAGCAGAAGAAAAGCTGATGAACTAATCGCAGCAGGAGTTGTTTCTGTTAATGGAGAAGCTGTTACAGAATTAGGAACAAAAGTAAATCCAGCTGTAGATCAAGTTAGATACAACGGAGAGCTTTTAAAAAGAGGTAAAATGGTTTATGTTTTACTAAATAAGCCGAAAGATTACATCACCACTACTGATGATCCACAAGAACGCAAAACCGTTATGGATTTGGTTGATAAAGCCACCAGCGATCGTATTTATCCTGTCGGAAGATTAGATAGAAATACAACAGGACTTCTTTTATTAACTAATGATGGTGATTTGGCCGATAAGCTTTCTCATCCAAAAAATAGCATTTCAAAAATTTACAATGTTGAGCTTGATAAGGGGTTAGCCCAAGGCGATTTCAATAAAATTGCATTTGGTTTAGAACTAGAAGATGGTTTTATAAAGCCAGATGATTTAAGATATGTAACCGGTGGTAGCAAAAGCGAAGTAGGAATTCAAATACATAGCGGTAAAAACCGAATTGTGAGAAGAATTTTTGAAAGTTTAGGTTATGATGTTGTAAAATTAGATCGTGTGATCTATGCAAATCTTACAAAAAAAGATTTGACCCGCGGACGCTGAAGATATTTAACAGAACAAGAAATTATCCAATTGAAACATTTTACAAAAGGTTAATTTTTATAGCCCATGATTTTAACCATGGGCTATATTATTTCAAAGCCTCTTCTATCAATAAAGAATAAAAATCTTTCAATTTCATTCCTGCTACCCTAACTTGTTGGGGGATTATGCTATTTTCTGATTGACCCGGAACAGTATTGATTTCTATAAAAAAAAATTCCTCTGTATAATCTTGAAGAATAAAATCTACCCTAACCATTCCTTTACAGTTTAGCTTTGCATAAATAGACTTTACAATTTCTCCAACTTTTAGGGTTTGTTCCTCAACAATTTGCGCAGGCGTAATTTCTTGAGTTACCCCAGCAGTATATTTTGCTTCATAATCAAAAAACTCTTTAGACGATTTTATTTCTGTAATGGGTAAAACTTTAATTTCCCCTTTCTCTAAATAAGCTCCAACTGTAAATTCTCTTCCCTTAATAAACTCTTCTATTAAAATTTGATGATCCTCGGCGAAAGCCTTATTTAATGCCTCAGATAGCTGATTCCAATCATTTACTTTAGACATGCCAATACTGCTACCTCCGTTATTTGGTTTAATAAATAAAGGCAATTTTAACTGGCTTTCTATTTCTTTTGTATTTGAATTTTCTTGTTTAAATAATTGGATAGAGTTTGCGATATTTAAACCAGTAATATCTTCAACTACAGCTTTTGTATAGCCTTTATTCATGGTTATGGCCGATGTTGTGGCATCGCAAGTGGTATATGGGATTTGTAGTAAGTCAAAATAGCTTTGCATTTTACCATCTTCACCTGGCGAACCATGAACAATAATGAAAACAACATCAAAGTTTATCTTTGTACCCTCCACTAATAAACTAAAATCGTTTTTATCAATTTGGATTTTTTGGCCGCTTCTGCTTTGGAAATACCATTCTGTTTTATTGATGATGATTTTGTAAACATCATAAAAATTTTCATCTAATTGATTTTCAATTTGTTGAGCGCTATTTAATGAAACTACATATTCTCCAGTATAACCGCCAGCAAGCAATGCGACCTTTTTTCTCATCTATGTTATGATTGTTTTAATCCAAAAGGATTATGTTTTA
>JACMNZ010000477.1 GCA_014378285.1 Pseudopedobacter sp. | reverse complement strand
TAGATTTTGCAACTGGAGCTATTTACAGACCAAATTAAATAAAAACATGAATAAAGGAGGCTATTTCTAATAGTCTCCTTTTGTTTATAAAAGTATTTTTGAAGGAATACTAAATCTTTTAAAATTAAAGTATTCCAAACTGATAGCCTTCATTACTCCAATAATCCAAAGCTTTTGGCAAAACGTATTCTATTCTCTCCCATGCTTTTAAACTATCATGAAAAACCACAATTGATCCACTTTTAGTATGTTTTATAACGTTTTTTAAACATTTTTCTGGAGAGAGTTTATTGTCGAAATCACCACTTAAAACATCCCACATAATAATTTGGCATTGCTGATAGATTGTAGATTTTAAATCTTCTGCTCTTTCATCTTGCATCCTGATTCTAATATCTTGATTCTCTAATAAGTTAATCTGTGAGAATTTAATCCTCCCGTAGGGTGGCCTAAATAATTTTGTTTGAATTAATAGTTGACACTTTAAAAAATTAGAAATATAGTCTTCATCATTTGTATTCCATCCTTTTAAATGATTGTAAGTGTGGTTTCCAATAGCATGTCCATCGGCTTTAAGCTGAGAAAATATTTCAGGATGTTTCACAATATTATCTCCGATGCAAAAAAATGTAGCTTTGGCATTAAAGATTTTTAAAGTTTTTAAAACCCAAGGTGTAACAATAGGTATAGGTCCGTCGTCAAAAGTGAGAAAAATGGTTTTTTTGTCTCTGCTTTTGTTCCAGATAAGTGATTTAGGATAAATTTTTTTTAAAAAAAATGGAGTTTTTATGAGATACATAATAGGAACAACTAAAGTATACATAAATTTATAATCTGAAAGAATTATCAAAAAAAATGAAATACTCGAAATTAAAAATACTTTTATTTTGCTTACTAGGAATAACTTTTTGCAGTAATACTTATGCCCAAGAAGCAGAAGTTATCACTTTGCAACAAGCTGTAGAAAAAACGTTAGCAAATAATTTACAAATCAAACAAGCACAGTATCAAGCCGCTATAACCGATGAAAATGTGATACAATCTAAATATGCTTTGTATCCAAGTGTAACCTCTACAGTATCAGCAAACAGACAATTTGGTTTGTTTTTTGATCAACAATCAGGTAGATTACTGAACTCGAGCGTTGATCAAGTAAACGGTAGATTAAATTCTTCTGTTTTGCTATTTGGAGGTGGAACATTAATCAATCAGATTAAACAGAATAAATCTTTTTTAATGTCTGATAAGAGTAACATTGAAAAGATAAAAAACGATTTATCTCTTTCTGTTGTAAATACTTATCTGCAAATTTTAAATAATCAAGATTTAGTAAAGGCAAGTGAGCAACAATCAGAATTATCACGTCAGCAATTAAATGTAGCCCAAAAGAATTTTAATGTAGGCAATAATACTCTATCAGATTTATCCCAAGCAAAAGCACAAGTTGCAAATAATGAATTGAGTATAACAAATGCACAAAATGCTTATGAGTTATCCATATTAAACCTCAAACAATTAATGGAGATGAATCCTGAACAAAATATTACAGTTCAAGTTCCTGTTATTGACGACCCGGAAAACATCGAAAATAAATATACAGGATATGATGTATATTCAAAAGCGGTAGGTAATTATCCCGATATAAAAGTAGCTGAATATAATAGTGAAGCTTTTAAATATGGAATTAAAGTAGCTAAAGGAAATCTTTATCCATCTTTGAGTTTTGGTGGCGGTTTATCTACGGGATATTCAAGCTCGGTGAATAATTTTAGTTTCATCGATCAAGTGGGTAATAGAAACTTTGGCCAGTTTTTAGGTTTCAACTTAAATATCCCAGTTTTTAATAATTATAGGAATAGATCAACCTATAATATTGCAAAAATTAGGTATGAAAATGCCAAAGCAACAGAGCAATTGGCTAAAAATAATTTGAATAAAATTATTAGTCAGGCGGTACTAGATTTAAAATCTGCTATAAAAAGTTATGATGCTTCAAAAAGTGCTTTTAATTCTTCAAAAGATGCTTTCAATGTGATAAAGCAACGTTATGAAGTGGGTTTAGTGAACATGATTGAATTAAATACCTCACAAACAAATTATAACAAATCAGAATTCGATTTTATACAAGCAAAATACAATGTCATCTTTAGAAAAAAAGTCATTGACTTTTATTTGGGAAATCCTTTAACGCTTTAAATTTTAAATAAAATAAATAATCATTATAAAATGAACAAGACGCTTAGAAATGTACTTATAGGAGTTGGTGTTTTAGTGGTACTAGTTATCATTGCCAATAAATTAGGTTGGATAGGAAAAAGTAAAGCAATACAAGTTGCAGTTACCAAATCTGAACAAAAAGATATTGTGGAAACTGTTTCTGCCAGTGGAAAAATACAACCAGAAATAGAAGTTAAATTAAGCCCAGAAGTATCTGGTGAGATTGTAGAATTAACTGTAAAAGAAGGTGATGCTGTAAAAAAAGGTCAATTACTTTGCCGTATAAAACCAGATATTTTGGCATCTGGATATGATAGAACTGTTGCATCTTACAATGCGCAAAAAGCAACAGTTGCAAGCGCACAACAGCAAATTGTAACTGCAGAAGCTAATTTGAAAAATATTGAAGCTAGGTTTAAAAGAAACCAAACGCTATATAAAGACAAAGTGATTTCAGCTTCAGAATTTGATGCTGCTCAAGCTGAATATTTAACTTCAAAATCTAACCTAGAAAGTGCTAAACAAAGTTTAATAGGTGCAAAATTTGGCTTGCAACAATCTGGAGCTGGCGTTAAGGAAGCAAGTGATAATTTGGCCAGAACAAGTATTTATTCTCCTGTTGATGGGATTGTATCAAAACTTTTAATAGAGCAAGGGGAAAGAGTGGTTGGAACTGCACAAATGAGCGGTACAGAGATTATGACCATTGCAAACTTAAGTAGTATGGAAGTAAATGTAGATGTAAATGAAAATGATATTAATCGTTTAAGTTTAGGAGATACTGCAATTATTGAAGTGGATGCCTTTATGGATAAAAAATTTAAAGGAATTGTAACAGAGATTGCTAGCTCTGCAAATGTGGTTGGAACTAGTGCTGACCAGGTTACCAATTTTGCCGTAAAGGTGAGGATTTTACAAGATTCTTATGATAATTTAAAGAATAAGGGAAATTCTAAGTCCCCTTTCCGTCCAGGATTATCTGCTACTGTAGATATCCAAACAGAAAGAAAAAAAGGTTTAGTTGTTCCTATACAGTCTGTAACCGTAAGAGAGGACGAGAAAGATAAAGATAAAAAGGACGATAAGGTTGATGCACCAAAGAAAGAGGATGATGATAAGAAAAAAGACAAAAATAAGCCAAAAGCAAAAGAGTATGTGTTTGTAGTGGAAGCTGGAAAAGTAAAGCAAGTAGAAGTTAAAACAGGTATCCAAGATGATCAAAATATCATTATTTTATCTGGATTAAAAGCAGGACAACAGGTGGTAAGTGCGCCTTATGCTGCTATTTCCAAAACTTTAAAAGATAAAATAGATGTTGAGGTAGTTGATAAAACCAAACTATTTACACCTGAGAAGAAGTAATAAATCGTTTTAAATTGATTAATTTGTCCCAATCTAATTTTTCAGATTGGGATTTTTTTCTTTTATCAAAATCCATTTCAAAAACACCAATTTATAATACATTTATTTTAATATGGAAGATAGCTTAAATAAAATAGCAGTAATTGGAGGGGGAAGTTGGGCTACCGCAATAGTGAAAATATTATCTGATAATTTAACCGAAAAGGAAATTTTTTGGTGGATGCGTGATGAGGTTGCCGTTAAACATATTTGCAAATACCACCATAATCCTAATTATTTATCTTCTGTAGAGATTAAAGTTAAGCCAGAAAATATCTTTACCGATATTAAGAAAGCCATAGCTTTGGCAGATATGGTATTATTGAATGTACCTGCAGCGTTTCTTAAACAATCTTTAAAAGAAATTACAGCCGAAGATTTAAAAGGAAAAAAAATTATATCAGCTATTAAAGGTATTGTTCCGGATGAAAATCTAATTATCGGAGAATTTATGCATCAACAATATCAAATCCCTTTAAATGATATTGTAGTAATTAGTGGTCCTTGCCATGCCGAGGAAGTTGCTTTAGAGAAATTGAGTTATTTGACAATAGCTTCTCAAGATATGAATCTTGCCTGCAGATTTGCAAAAATGATAAATACCCGTTACATCAAAACCAATAGCAGTGATGATATTTATGGAACAGAATATGGGGCGGTTTTAAAAAATATTTACGCTGTAGCAAGCGGAATTTGTCATGGTGTTGGTTTTGGAGATAATTTTCAAGCGGTGTTAATTTCTAATGCGATTAGGGAAATGAGCAGATTTGTAGATGCCATTCATCCGATTACTCGTGATATAAAGGAATCAGCTTATTTGGGTGATTTATTGGTTACTTCTTATTCGCAGTTTAGCCGTAACCGCACCTTTGGGAATATGATAGGGAAGGGCTACACCGTAAAATCGGCTCAATTAGAAATGAATATGGTTGCAGAAGGATATTATGCAGTAAACTGTATCCATCAAATCAATAAAATTCATAAAGTAAATATGCCAATTGCAAGGGCAGTTTACGCTGTTTTATACGAGAAACATGCTCCAAATACTGAAATGAAACTTTTGGCGGATGAGCTTTCATAGGAAATCACGAGTTATTTAAATGCTGAACTAAAATTTGATTTGGGCGTTTTAACACGCTTTACACTATATCTTTTTATTTGCTATCCTTCACTCCGCTCAGGATGACAAATAAAAAGGATGCCGTTTCAATCGTTAACGCTCGCTTTTAACAAAGGATTTGTTTTAAATAAAATATGTACAATCCTACTTAAAATAAATCTATTCTAATTCTAATTCTACTTCTACTTATTAGATTTTAGCACTACGCTTTATGTATTTAGCTTTTAGCTAATGCTCTTTAAATTTACTGATGTCTAGATTCTAAATTCTTTGCAATATCAGCTAAAGTCAGACCTTTTTCTTTTAATAAAACCAGTAAGTGAAACACTAAATCAGATGATTCATTAATTAAATCTATTTCAGTTTCTGCCAAAGCAGCTATAACTGTTTCTACTCCTTCTTCCCCTACTTTTTGGGCAATCTTATTTAATCCTTTTTCCCTTAAACTATTAACGTAAGATTTAGAAGTTGGATTTTC
>JACMNZ010000092.1 GCA_014378285.1 Pseudopedobacter sp. | reverse complement strand
TAGGTGAAAGGTTTGCGAAAAAAATGCTTGGTTTACAAAAGGAAAAATAATGCTAAATCTCAGATGTTCTTTAGCTATATTTTTATGTTTTCTTTTGCTTTTAAGTTTTTTAAACACAAAAGCATAAGTAAAAGGTGTTGATTATAAGGCATTTTTTAGGGATAAAAATTTAGTTTTTGATAGCATTCCAAAAACTCGGGAACAAGCCCCATACTTTGATATTGGTTTTATCGAGTAAATTTAATTAGATTTTGAAATTCTGCTTTTTAATCTAAGGGTTTAAATCATTATTTGTTAGTTCGGTTAATCTATTAGTAGAATTTTGATTCTAATTGAATTTTTAAGCTATAATTTAATCCATTATTTTTAATAAAAAATTAAACTTTATTTAATAAGATATCGTATAAGAATGTATTCAAAGACACAAACATGAGAATCTTAATTGCAGATGACGACCAATTGATGCTTAAAACCTTAGAATTCAGGCTAAAAAGAGATGGACATGAGGTTTTTCTTTCTAGGGATGGACAGGAAGCAATGGAAATGATCAATACCCAAGATTTAGATTTAGATTTAGTGATTTCTGATATTATGATGCCATACTCGTCAGGCTTAGAATTAATCGGTTTTATAAAACAAAGATTCAATAACACCATAAGAACCATTATCTTATCAGGAATGGGACAAGAAAACGTAATATTAGAAGCTTTTAGGTTAGGGGCTGCAGATTTTATAACCAAGCCTTTTAGTCCAAATGAGCTATCTATGCGCATCAATAGACTAAAAATGTCTAATTAATTTTATTTATATTTACTCTGTTAAAAAAGGACACCTAAACTTTTGTTAGTAAATTATTTTAATTTAAGTGGTGCTCAATTTTTAGTTGGGCTTACGATATTATTCTGCGGTTTCATTATTTTACTAATCAGTTTTATAGCTATTTCTCTATTTATTTTAAATAAAAGAGAACTTAACTATTACGATTGGAAAGAATTGGCTGATGATTTAATCACAATGGCTATTTTTTTTGAGCCTGATGAGTTGGACCCGTCAAATATATCAGGAGTTGAGATTTCCCCTAAAATAAAAGAACTGCTTCCTAATAAACATTTCAGAACAATTTTTACCAATCAGCTTTTATCTGCAAAAGAAAATGTGACGGGTAGTTCTGGCGATAATCTTAATCACCTTTATACGCAATTAGGCTTAGAAATTTTTGCTTTAAAAAAAATTAGAAGCAAATCATGGCATAAAATAGCCAAGGGAATTAAAGAGTTAGGTATAATGGATTTAAAAAAATATTTAATAGATATTGAACCATTTTTAAATTACAAAAAAAATTTAATCCGTATTGAAGCGCAAAATACTATTCTTAAATTTAAAGGTTTTCAAGGTTTGCGTTTTTTAGATACGGCTTCCTACCCTATTTCTGAATGGCATCAACTTAAATTATTAGAAGAATTGGCGCAGCTACCACCTGATGATTTTACAGGTATAGGTAATTGGTTAAATTCCACTAATGATTCTGTAGTTTTATTTGCGTTAAAATTAGTGCGTAACTACCACTTGTTTCAGTTTCATCAACAACTCACCCAACTTTTTTCACATCAAAACGAAGACATTAGACTTCATGCCATCATCTCTATTAAAGAAATTCCTGATGAAACCACAGCTAATAGTTTAATCAAAATTTATAAAAAAGAAACTATTAATATTAAACTTGAAATATTAATTGCTTTAAAACAATTAGCTATGGAGGATGAAATTCCTTTTATCGTTTCTTGTTTAGATGATAACTTAACCGATATTAAATTTGCTGCAGCAACCACACTTTACCATATTAAACCCAATGGCTTTAAGCATGTTTTAGTTCACTCTGATGCAGATAAAGAGCCATTAGTTAAAATTATTAAACATCTTCAATCAAATATTAAATGATTTGGCTAGAGCTAATTTATGACCTTATAACTTACGGTTTGCTATGTTACTCTCTGTTTTTATTAACGGGCTACATTTGTATTGGCATTTATTCAATTGGCGAAATCAATAAATATCTACGTAAAAATAGCTTTACCAATTACAGAATGTTAGCTAGTTCTAATGATACGCCTGGAATTAGCATTTTAGCACCCGCTTATAATGAAGGAGCTAATATTATTGAAAATGTGCGCTCTTTACTTTCTATCCATTACAATAACTTAGAAGTAATTATTATTAATGATGGTAGTAAAGACGATTCAATTGATAAACTAATAATAGCTTATGATTTAGAGAAATTAGATTATTTTGTTGACCAAAAAATTGACACTAAAAAAATAAGAGGAATTTATAAGAGCAAAAACGAAATTTATAGAAAGTTAATTGTAGTTGATAAAGAAAACGGAGGCAAAGCCGATGCCTTAAATGTGGGTATAAACGTATCAAAAAATCAATATGTAGTATGTATAGATGTAGATTGTATTATTGAACAAGATGCGCTCCTTAAATTAATTAAACCTTTTTTAGAAAACACTAGAGAACGAGTTATTGCTACTGGCGGTGTGGTAAGGATTGCCAATGGTTGCGAGATCGCCAAAGGCAGATTGATAAAGGTAGGTTTGCCTTATGATTTTTTACCAAGAGTACAAACCTTAGAATATATTAGAGCCTTTTTATTAGGAAGAATGGCATGGAGCCGATTGAATGGTTTAATGCTAATTTCTGGTGCTTTTGGCGCCTTTGATAGAGAAATTGTAATTAAATGTGGGGGTTATAACCATAAAACTGTAGGTGAAGACATGGAGCTGGTAGTAAGAATGCGACGCTACATGGAAGAGCATGATTTACCTTATAAAGTTGCTTTTATCCCTGATCCGTTATGCTGGACCGAGGCACCAGCATCTTATAAAATATTAGGCAGACAACGTAACCGTTGGACTAGAGGAACCATTGAAACACTTAAATTCCATAAAGTCATGTTTTTAAATACCGGCTACGGAGTTTTAGGTGTATTAAGTTATCCTTATTGGTTTTTCTTTGAGTTCTTAGCGCCTTTAGTAGAATTTACAGGCATGATCATATTTATTTTTTTAGCTCTTTTTGGTTCGATAAATTGGCCCTACTTTTTAGCCTTGTTGGCTTGTGTTTATACTTTTGGTGTACTTTATTCAATCTTCGCCATTTTAATGGAAGTGCTAACTTATAACCAATATCGCAAAGGGAAAGATATTTTAAATTTGATGATAACCGCTTTTTTAGAACCTCTCTTTTTCCATCCTTTTGTGGTTTGGGCCGCTGTAAAAGGAAATATTGATTATTTACAAAAGAAAAGTAGCTGGGGAGAAATGACAAGAGCAGGTTTATCCCAACCTAAAAAAACCTAGTATGGAAAAGAAATCTAATAAAAATTATTTCTTCATTAATCTAGGCGGCGCAATTAAATTCATCTCAAGCCATTTAATTATATGCTTATTGATGATATTTTTCTTCAGTTTAATAGAGCTTATTATCACTTGGCAAACGAAAGGTATACCTAATAATTTCTTTCAGTTACTCATCATTAGTATTACTCATGATTTATTGTATTGGTTAAAATATATTTGGGTTATTTATTTAATTTTTACACCGTTGTTAATGCTCATGCAAAAACCTGCTAAGGTTTTGTTTAAAATATTTATTATCCTATTTTTTATCATTCATTTGTTGCTGGCAAATTATTTCAATACCGCTTTAATTCCATTAGGGGCAGATATTTACGGCTATTCGCTACAAGATATTCAAGAAACATTAAACGCATCTGGAGGAATAAACATAACAACGATATTAATTTTGGTTATAGTTCTTGCCCTTTTAGTTTTTATCTTCTTCTTCGGCATTAAAAAAATCACCTTTACCAGGTATACGGCTATCATTATTCCATTAATATCATTTGCTTTAATTTTTTCTAACTTATTTAGCATTAGTAAAGAGCTACAAGTTGATTCTGATTTTGCCAATAACCTAGCTTTTAATAAATCAGAATATTTCTATAAAGCATCTTTTAACCATTTTTTCCCATATACTAAGGAAGTAATCATAGATTATGACAAACCTGTAATCCCTCGTTTTGCATACACAGATGAAAAAAATTATCCTTTTCTTCATCAAGAAAATACCAAAGATGTTCTTTCATCTTACTTTAACAAGGATACCATAAAGCCTAATATTGTTATAATTTTGGTGGAAGGTTTAGGCAGAGCTTTCTCAAATAAGGGCGCATATTTAGGCAGCTTTACGCCATTTTTAGATTCATTGGCAACTAAAAGTTTATACTGGGAAAATTTCTTGAGCCAAGGTGGTAGAACATTTGCCGTTTTACCGGCTGTTTTAGGATCTTTACCTTTTGCTAAAAACGGCTTTTTAGAAATGGGCAATAAAATGCCTAAACATCTTTCATTAATAAATTTATTGCAATATAACGGTTATAAAAGTTCCTTTTATTACGGTGGAGATGCCAGTTTTGATAATATGGCCGATTATTTAGAATTAAATAACATCAATCAATTGATGGACAAAAAAACTTTTCCAGCCAATTACAAAAAAATTCCTTCACAAAATAATTTCTCTTGGGGTTATGAGGATGGAGAACTTTTTAGGTACTACTTAGCCAGCCAAGATGTAAGTCTTCAACCTAAACTCAGCATCATTTTAACAGTTTCAACACACAATCCATTTAAAATAAATCAAGAAAAAAAATATCAAGCAATGTTTGAGCAACGCTTAAATAAGTTAGGTTTTGATAATGCAAAAAAACGTTTATATAAAAATTATATTGATCAATATTCAAGCATTTTATATACAGACGAAGCCTTGAGAAATTTCTTTAACGTTTACAAAAGTAGAGCTGATTATAAAAACACCATTTTTATTTTAACTGGCGATCATAGAATGCCGGAAATACCAATGAATACCAAAATAGATCGATATCACGTACCGTTAATTATTTTTTCTCCTCTTTTAAAAACAAATGAAAGGTTTAAATCCATTTCAACACATGACGATATAACACCGAGTTTATTGGCTTATTTGCAAAACAGCCATCAAATAAAGTTGCCGAAATTAAGCGCTTGGGTTGGCGAAGGTTTAAGTGTTGATAAGAATTTTACAAACAATCATCGTTTTCCATTAATGCAAAATAAAACCGATTTAATAGATTTTGTTAGTGGTAAATATCATTTAAATGAAGGTAATTTGTATCAAATAAATGCGGATATGAATGAAGAAAAAATAGAAAATAATTTGTCTGAAAAACAAAGATTAATTGCTGAATTTAATCAGTATAAAATCAGGAATACTCAATTAATAAATGGAAAAGCCCTACTGCCTGATTCTATTTTAAATAAATATACACTGCCTTTAAAATAGTTCTAAATAGAAGTTTATTGAAAATAAATACAAATGATAATTATGGCGTTTTAACACGCTTTTCGTTAAATCTTTATCCCTAAAAAGGGGATAAAGGATACCACTTCAATCGTTAATGCAAATGTAATTCAGTAAAAAAATTGAATTAAAATAATTTATTCTTAAAATATTTTACTCAATCCTAAACCTATAGCAAATTGATTTCCTCTAGTTTGAGGCAGATATTCTTGATTCTCATAAGAGAAATTTAACGAAATTAAATTAGTTTGCTTTATTGATTTATTATACCCAAAAGAAACATTATTTGATTTTAGTTTATAAGGATTACGTAAATCAAACTGAATATTATTTCTTTGATTATCAGGTGATATACCTGTTCCAATTCCAAAACTTAAATAATCATCTTGGCCACCTGTATAATACCTCACATGTAATGAAAACGATTGCGATATTGAATTACTAGAAGGCGTTAAATAAGTTCTTAAATTAAACCAATAATTCTTGTAATATTTTCCTACCGAGGCGGTGTAAATTACGGTAGTTTCATCAAAACTTAAAGTTCTAAAACCAATTTCAGCCTCAAAGGATTTTGGCAGTTTGCCATACAAAGAAAATCCCGTTCTATATTCAGGAAAAACGCCAATTGTATTAGAATAACCTCCACTTAGGTAAGCATAAAAGATTTGAGAAATTTTAGGGTATAAATCTACCTCAAACTGAGAACCATTTTTTTTAAACCTATTAGCATAATTATATCTTGCAATTATTGACCCTAGCTTGGTTTGTCTGCCATAACTAATGCTGCCTAGATGCCAAGGATCATCAAATTGCTTATCAAAATTTGTTTGGTTATAACCTACGTTAATAGTGTTTTTAGCTGAAGAGTATGCTACGCTTTGACTTAAAGATCTTGCCTCGGTAGATTTTGGGTAAAATTTAAGTGTTTGCACCAATACTAAGTTAGCCTCAGGATATCTATTTAAACTTTTTAAAATTTTAGCTTTTAAGATCAATAATGATTCTGACTTTGAATGGTAATCAAGACCTTTATCAACTATTTCTAAAGCTTTTATGGATTGATTATTCCAATTTTCTAAATTTCCATAAGCTAAATAAGTATCCTCATAACTTGGGTTTTTACGCATAGCTTCAATAAATGTAACTCTTGCGCTATCCGCTTTGCCACTAAAAGTATATAATCTTCCTAAAAATATTTCTACATCGGTATAATCTGGACTTTTAAGCAAAGCCTTCTTAGTTAATGCAATTGCCGCAAGATAATTTTTATCATCAAAAGCTAATTTTCTGGCTTTTATTAGCATTTCGTCAGCACTTAAATTTTCTTGTGCATTTATAGGATTAATACCAATAAAGAATAGAAAAAATATTATGGAATAGGCAAAACTAATTTTAAATTTTGTTTTTGTAAATGTTGATACCAATTTATTACGAGTTAGGGTTTTGAAGCAATTTTAAATTTTTAATTTAGATTATTGATTCTTTTTGTAAAATCAATGACTACCAATCATTCTAAAGAACTGAATACGATTTAAATTAACATTTGTTTCTTTTAAAATTTAATAATTTTAAACACTATTGCATTTAATACTTGAATTTAAGTCTTCTATTAGCTCTAAATCAAATTTTTGTAAGCAGCTTTAAATTACTCCTTTTTAAAATTAGTCAGTTTCTGCAAAATCTGTTGCACTTCCCATCTCTACATTACAATCAAGCCTAATATGGCCAAAACTTGTTTAAATACAGTATTGTAACAAATGCAGAACTTGTTCTTTATGTAAATCTCATATGAAATACTACACATGTCAGGCTTTTGAAAAATTATAACGGACATTTGTAAATAGGATATGAAACATGGGAGATTTTGGAAAATATCCAAAGAATTGTATAACGGTTTTTAGGGAAAAGATGGTAATTTTTATAGGATATGAAGGTGATTTTAAAATTAAACTGCAATCTAAACTTTAGATTTTTTAGGCTGCGAAAGCGTTAGTATTTCACAGCTTTTACCCTCAATTCACATCAAAATTTCTATAATTTTAAATACGGGTAATTTTTTTTAAACAGGAAAGATATCCAGATTTGCTTGTCTTTTTTTTGATCAATCAATTTACTTTTATAGGGTTAAATAATATTTCTTTAAAAGAAAATAATATAAATGAATTTTATTAAATGCTTTTGTTTTATACACTAAGAAACTAACAATAAGGTTTAATTTACCAAAAAATAAATCTTTAATATATTGTAAGTTAGTGATTTAGTATATTTTATCTTTGAAAGAAAAACAAAACACAAAAATTGTACTTATATTATGCAGCTTAAATAAATTTAAACAAACTTATATGACAAATCATTACAAAAAAATCAGTCTTTTACTATTTTTTATAGTAAGCACTTTTAACTTATTTGCTCAAGGCATAAAAGGGAAAATTACCGATGGCGCAGATGGTAGCGCCATGCCAGGTGTAAGTATTTCTGTGCTTAATAGCAAAACGGGTACAGCAACCAATGCCAACGGAGATTATAACCTCAAATTAGCAAGTGGCAAGTACACTTTAAAAGTTACATTTATTGGTTATGAAGCACAAACTCAAGAGGTAACAGTAGGCAATAGTATTGTCAACATAAATTTTGCTTTAAAATCATCAGGTACTTCCTTATCCGAGGTTTCGGTAATTGGTTCTCGCTCAACTAAGCCACGTACAAACGTAAACTCTTTGGTGCCAGTAGATGTTATTTCTGCCAAAGAGCTTAAAAGTTTCCCACAGCTAGATGTAACTCAAATCTTAAATTATATCGCTCCCTCATTTAGCTCTAATCGCCAAACTGTAGCTGATGGAACCGACCATATAGACCCTGCATCTTTGCGTGGTTTAGGGCCAGATCAGGTTTTGGTTTTGGTAAACGGTAAGAGAAGACACACCACCGCATTGGTAAACATCAACGGCACATTTGGACGTGGTTCGGTAGGTACAGATATGAACTCAATCCCTGTTGCAGCTATAGAAAGAATAGAAGTTTTGAGAGATGGAGCAGCCGCACAATATGGTTCGGATGCCATCGCTGGCGTAATTAACCTTGTATTAAAAAAAGAAACTCCACTTCTAATATCTGCTTTGTATGGTCAGTCACAATCTAATGCTTTAGGTAGAGAGCATACTGACGGTAAAACGTACCAAGTGGATGCAAGCAAAGGCTGGAATCTGAATAACAAAGGATTTGTAAGCTTAGCAGCACAATACTTAGACAGGGGAGCGACCAATCGAGGCGGCTTTGATACCCGCCCAATGTTATATTCCGCAAGTCCTTCTAAAGGGAGCTCAGAAAGTGAAGCTGATTTTCAAACACGTTTTGCTGGTTTAAAAGCTATAGACAATGCTAGAGCGGTAACAAACGGCGTAAGTCGTAACAATATGATTGTGGGGAACTCACATTCTAAAAATTATGGCTCATTTGCAAATGGTGAATATGAGATTGGAAAAAACATGAAAGGTTATTTAGCCGTTGGATATACCCGTAAAACAGGTATGGCAGCAGGTTTTACTCGTTTGCCTACACAGTCAACCCAAATAGATGTGAGCATTTATCCTAATGGCTTTTTGCCTTTTATAAACACCACCATTAACGATTTTTCTCTTAGTGGCGGATTAAAAGGGAAAATCAGCGATTGGAATTATGATATTAGCAACTCTTTTGGTAGCAACGGAATTCGCTTTGATATTGAAAACACTTTAAATGCTTCTTTACCAATTGGGACTAGTCCTACAGCATTTTATGCAGGCAAAGTTCGTTTTGCACAGAATACCACTAATTTTGACGTGTCTAAAAAGTATGAATTTTCAAGTTTCCTTAAATCTTTAAACACTGCTTATGGTGCAGAATATAGAATTGATAATTATGCAATAACCGCTGGTGAAGAGCTATCTTATTCTTTTGGTCAGCCTTCTAAAGGTATCCAGGGCAGAGCAGTAGGTAGTGGCTTTGCAGCCGCAGGCGCCCAAGTGTTCCCAGGTTATAGACCTGCAAATGCGCTCAATGAATCAAGAAGTAATATTGGACTTTACGCAGATTATGAAGCGGAGTTAGGAAAAAACATAGTTTTGGAAGGAGCCGGTAGGTTTGAAAATTTTAGCGATTTTGGTTCTAATTTTTCTTATAAAATTGCCGGAAAAGTTAAAGTAATTAAACAATTATCTGTACGTGGTGCGTATGCAACGGGCTTTAGAGCACCCTCTTTAGCGCAAAGGTATTTTGGTAACGAAAGCACTCAATTTATTAGTGGTTTACCAACGCAGGTATTAACAGTAAATAATGACAATCCCATAGTAAGGAAATTTGGTGTGGAATCTCTAAAAGCAGAAAAATCTAGATCTGCCAGTATAGGAATTGCAGGGAAAATAATTGAAGGCCTAACCTACACCATTGATGCTTATCAAATAGATATTGACGATCGTATCGTGTTTTCTTCTCAATATGCAAGAGAGCGTGTTGCTGGCGTATTAAACCCAAACGGATTAGTAAATCAGATATTAAATACAGTAGACCCAACAGCTCAAATAAATAGTGTGCAGTTTTTTACCAATGCCATTTCTACAAGAACAAAAGGTTTGGATGTAGTGCTTACTGATAAAATAATATTGAACAAGGTGAGTAACCTAACTTTATCAGCAGCTGTTAATTTTAATGAAACTAAAGTTAGAGAGATAAAAGGATCTGCTGTTATTGAGGCAGACCCTACCTTAAAAGCAAGATTGTTTGATAGGACAGAGCGTTCAAGATTTGAATCATCCGTACCAAAAAGCAAACTTAATTTAAGTAGTGCCTACTCTTATAAAAAGTTAGACATTTCTTTAAGAACAGTAAGATTTGGTGAAGTAGCGTTCTTAAATCCGGTAGATCCAACTATCGCAGCGAATAATTTACCTTTAGAAATGGATCAGGTGTATGCAGGAAAATGGGTTACCGACCTTTCTGTAGGTTACAAGATCACGAAACAACTAGGTGCAAATATTGGAATCAATAATTTATTTGACGTTTATCCAGACAAAATGTATATAGACCCACGTAATAATGAAAACAACCTAAGCAGTGTTAATGGCTATACCGGTGGCAGAGATAATACTTCTAACGGTAGGTTTTTATATAGCCGAGCTGTAACACAATTTGGTTTTAACGGACGTTTTATTTCTGGAAAGATAACCTACACATTGTAGGTAGCGTTAGGGATTGCAGTGGAAATCTTTTTTGCTTTTTTGGAAGCAAAAAAATTGTAACGGAAAGCCCGTCCCTTGCGTAGCTTGGGGAACGCCCAAAAAATTTAAATATTTTTAATATGGGGTACACAATTTGTGCCCCATTTCCTGTTATTAGCTTACATGAAAACAAATCTGATTTTATTACTGGCAATCCTTTTATTTGGTGTTAAGGCGTTTTCACAAACGCAATATTATAAAAATGGCGCTGTAGTTTCTGGGCATCCCGAGGCATCTAAAATAGGTGTTGATATATTGAAACAGGGAGGAAATGCCATTGATGCAGCAGTTGCAGTTCAATTTGCTTTAGCGGTAGTGTACCCTAATGCGGGCAACATTGGCGGCGGTGGTTTTATGGTTTATAGAAGTAGTAAAGGGAAAAAATTAACGCTAGATTTTAGAGAGAAAGCTCCAAAATTGGCCGCTAGGGACATGTATTTAGATAGCTTGGGATCTGTTGTAAAAGAAAAAAGCTTGTATGGCCATTTGGCCGCTGGGATACCCGGAAGCGTGGATGGTATGGCTATGGCGCACAAACGCCTGGGCAAATTAAACTGGAAATTACTGTTACAGCCTGCCATTAATTTGGCTAATAATGGTTTTAAAATAACGGCTAAACAAGCGGAAGAACTCAATTATTATGCGCCTTTTTTTAAGAAATATACACAAGGGCCAAGTGCCTTTACTAGCAAGAGTTTTTGGAAAACAGGCGATACGTTGGTTCAAAAAGATTTAGCAAATACCTTGATGGAGATTCAGAAATACGGGAGAAAGGGATTTTATAAAGGCTGGGTAGCAAAATGCTTAGTTGCTGAAATGAACAGAGGTAAGGGAATAATTACCCTCAACGACCTACGGGATTACCATTCGGTTTGGAGAAAACCGTTAACAAACAGTTATAAAGATTATCAGATCACCTCTATGCCACCACCATCTAGTGGAGGAATTGCATTATTACAACTCCTGCAATCTGTTGCTCCATACCCAATCTCACATTGGGGAGCAAGACGAGATTCTACCATACAACTGATGGTAGAGGCTGAGAGACGGGTTTATGCCGACCGGGCCACGCATTTAGGCGACCCTGATTTTGTTGCCGTACCACAAAAAGCATTACTGGATACCAGTTATCAAAAAAGCCGTATGGCCAACATGAGCTGGACAAAAGCTAGCCCCAGTACCCAAATTATGGCGGGCGAAATTGTAGCTAAGGAATCTGAGGAGACCACCCATTTTTCTATTGTTGACAAAGATAAAAATGCGGTATCTATCACCACTACTTTAAATGGTTCTTACGGCAGTTTTGTAGCCGTAGAAAATGCTGGCTTTTTGTTAAATAATGAGATGGACGATTTTTCGGTTAAACCCGGATCACCAAATTTATATGGATTGATAGGTGGCGAAGCCAATGCCATTGCACCAAACAAGCGCATGTTAAGTTCCATGACGCCTACAATTGTCGAAAAAAATGGCAAACTATTTATGGTTTTAGGTACACCCGGAGGATCTACCATTATCACCTCTGTATTCCAGGTGTTTTTAAACGTTGTGGAATTTAATATGAATATGCAAGAAGCGGTAAATGCCACTCGTTTTCATCATCAATGGTTACCAGATATCATATATAGTGAAAAGGGTGCTTTTGATGAGGCAACAACGAATTCGTTATTAAAAAAAGGTTATAAGATAGAGTTGCGTGGTACGATGGGAAGAGTTGACGCAATATTACAATTGAAAGAGGGCTTAGAAACGGGTGCAGATAAAAGAGGAGATGATAAGGCTGAAGGATACTAGAATTGATAAGCTAACCATTTATAACTGGATACAAAAAATAAGTACAAAAGCAATGTTAATGCTGTAAGTCTATGTCCCAATTCTCATTCAAAAAAATGAATTTGATTCACCTGTAAACTTATTACAGGATTATAACAAAGACTGTAAACTTTTTTCAGGACGAAACAGGTCTAATAACTCGCAATTAAAACTGATAAGTGTAAATTGTTTCTAAGTTTTTAGCGCAGCTGCCAAGCTTTTTATTTTTTCTGGAATTTTGTTAAGTGGTAAAACGAAATCAATACAACCTGCAGCCTGAGCGTTTAGCGGCATGTGGTTAACTTCGGCAGAACTGTCCTGAGCAAAGGTTTTTCCACCGTTAGCTTTGATATGTTTGCAGCCTAAAGTACCATCGCCATCATATCCGGAAAGGACAATTCCGACAGCAAGTTCACCCATTGCCTTTGCCAGTGAAATAAAAAATAAATCTATTTGTTTGTGTCCGCCAGAGCGAGGGCAAATTACTTTAAAGCGATAGTTATCCATGGTAAGATCTGCGTCTGGAGGAATTACGTAGACATGATTTTTAAGGATTACCATTGCATCAGCCGCCGCTATGACCGACATTATCGTGTGCCTCTGTAGTATTAAAGCTAACTGACTATGGGCAGTGGGATTCATGTGAGAGATAATAACAAAGGCCATACCTGTATCAGGTGGCATTGCATCAAGCAGATCCTTGTATGCATTAAGTGCACCGGCCGAGCCGCCAATACCTACAATGAATTTAGGATGAACTACTTTCATTGGTTGTTAATTATTTTTTTTGTTCTCGGGCACATTTTTATCAAAATCCTTTTTCTTGTTGCCGCTATATTTAGATTCTGCATAAGGTATTAAAAAAATCCCATCATCGCTCAAAATAAACTTGTGTACATCGCTATCATGATTAGTTCCACGAGACTTTACAATGAATATTTCACGGGTGCGTTTTCTGCCCTCATCATCTTCTACCACTCTCACAACAATCCAGGTGTCAATCAAAGATGAAACACCTATTTCGCCACTTGTGTTACTTTTAAAGTTTGCAGAGACAAGACTCGTAAAAAACGTAGTGATGCCTCTGGATTTAAAGAGGTCAATCATACGGGTAATCATCGATGAAACCTCACGTTCGTCGCCTTCTCCAATAAGGCTTGTGAGTGGATCTACCACCACAGCTTTTGGTTTAAAACTATCAACCAACTTATAAACATTTAGTAGATGCATCTCTAAACCAAGAAAAGAAGGTCTGATAGCCACAATCTTTAATAGCCCTTTTTTTATCCATGGAGCAAAATCAATGCCGATAGATTTCATATTTTGGATAAGTTGGCCTGCAGATTCTTCATAAGAGAAAAGAAGACAGGGTTCGCCACGTTTACAACTTTCTA
>JACMNZ010000476.1 GCA_014378285.1 Pseudopedobacter sp. | reverse complement strand
TATCGGTGTTTTATACAGCAATAAAGATTATGGCTGCGAGTGGGATTATGATTTTAGGAACAAACGTTTTTTAGCCGAGGATAACACAAAATTTGCGGTAAATATCATCATGTATGCAATGGGAATAAATGCTTAGCTATTTCGCAATCAAGAATTCTTAAAACCCAAATAGCATTATTAAGCTAAAACAATATTTACCTTTACCCTCATGAACGTTTTTGAAAAACAAAATTTGCCAGCGCAAGCTTTTGAAAGATTATTAGCTATAATGGATGATTTAAGGGCGCAATGTCCTTGGGATAAAAAGCAAACTTTAGAAACTTTACGTCATTTAACTATAGAAGAAACCTACGAACTTTCTGAAGCAATTTTAGATGGTGATATGCAGGAAATCAAAAAAGAACTAGGCGATTTAATGCTTCATCTGGTTTTCTATTCCAAAATAGGTTCAGAAACTAATGATTTTGATATTACTGATGTTTGCAACGGAATTTGTGAAAAACTCATAAACAGACATCCACATATTTATAGCGATGTAATAGCCGAAACAGAAGAACAAGTAAAACAAAATTGGGAGCAGATTAAATTAAAAGAAGGTAACAAATCTGTTTTGAGCGGTGTACCTTCCTCCTTACCAGCATTAGTAAAAGCATCTAGAATACAAGAAAAAGCTAGAGGTGTAGGTTTTGATTTTGAGGAGAAGCATCAAGTTTGGGAAAAAGTAGAAGAAGAATTACGAGAGTTTAAAGCCGAGTTTAACGTGGTTGATAATATAGTAATTGACAAAGAAAAGGCTGAAGCAGAATTTGGCGACTTATTATTTTCATTGATTAATTATGCCCGTTTCATTAACATCAACCCAGAAGATGCCTTGGAAAAAACAAACCGTAAATTCATCAAAAGATTTCAATACCTAGAATCTAAAGCTTCGGATTTAAACAAATCTTTACAAGACATGACCTTAGCAGAAATGGATGTTTTTTGGAACGAAGCAAAAAAGATTTGAGATTGATTATCATTAAAAAACAATAAATGGAAAAATTAGCTAATATATACCCTGGAGATTTTAAATGATGAGTTTTTAATACCATTCCAGATTACAGCTTATCGTCTTTCTAAAGATTTGAAAATTCCACAAACTAGAGTTTCTGAAATTATTAAAGGAAATCGTAGAATCACCGCTGATACGACCTTAATATTGTCTAAGTATTTTGGGAATTATCCGAAATTTTGGCTATAGATTCAAGACGATTATGAGATTGAAAAAGAAAATTATGAAAAGGAATCAGAACTAAATCAAGTTAAACTATTTAACAAAGAATTATTAACTGCTTAAAAAATTCATTCCCTATTTAAGATTAAAAAATTCCACATCCTTTTGTAGCGCATTTATGTTTTTTATCGTAATAAATATAAAAACAGCGCATCATGTATCTTAGCAACTTTCAATCTTATATTTTCGGGATAATACTTATTCTCTTTATTTGCTTTGCGGCTTACCTAATCATTTAATTTTTTTAAAAAACAGGCATAATTAAGGAAGGTCTAAAACCATAAATAGGTTTATAGATTATTAAGTTAAGAAACATCGCTATCTTTAAAACCATAGCCTATAATAAATGAGTAAATCCCAAAACGATTTTAGTGATCAAGAATTGATTGCTAAATGTCGTAAAGATGATAGCAAAGCCCAAGAGATGCTTTATAAGCGTTTTTACGGTTATGCTATGGGGATTTCCTTGAGGTATTGTATTAATCGTGATGATGCTTTGGAGGCTGCCAATGATGCATTTATCAAACTTTTTAAAACCATAAAAACTTTTGATGATGGTAGATTAATTAAACCTTGGTTTAGGCAAATCATTGTGAATTCGGCCATAGATAACAGAAGAAAAAACATAAAACATTTGGCAGTTTTAGATATAGAATATGCAGATGAAGCACCAGCAGACCATAATATTATCAGTAAAATATCTGCACAAGAAATATTAGAGTTGTTAAAGGAATTACCAGAAATGCATCGCATGATTTTTAACCTTTATGAGATTGATGGTTACACACATGAAGAAATCGCAGATATTTTAGAAATGCCATCTAGCAGCTCTCGAGTTTATTTATCAAGGGCAAAAGAAAAATTAAGACGATTAGTGAAGGCTCACTTTTATTTGAATTATGAAAGAGCAATTTGATAGGGCGATAAGAAACCATATCCGCGATACATTTGGAAGTTTTGATGACCAGATGGCAGATGATGGTTGGAAAAAGTTCAACGATAAAAAAAGAAAGAAAAGAAGAGGGTTAATATTTTGGTACACTTTACCAAGTGGCATTGCTGCCGCATTAGCTTTAGTGTGGCTTTTAAATTGGAATAATTTATCAAATTTCAATACTAATGATCAAACTCAGATAGCTCAAAAAGAAACCCTCAATAAAAACGAAAAAATTAATAAATCCAAAGAAAAAATTGAAGTACTTTCTAATAAAAAGCAGAATGAAATTATTCAAAATAACAAACAAGAACAAAAGGGTTTGCTCTCTTATAAATCAAATAAAATTTTAAAACCAATCTTACAAAAAGGTAATAATTTAGAAAATTCTTCAACAAAAAGTAATATTGCTGATTTAGAAATCTTAAAAGAAATCGACATAAATAATAAAGAATTAATAACTGCTATATCAACACCAAGCTCTATTCATCTAGATTCAATTAAAGTAAAAACAAAAGACTTTAAGCCTTTAGAAACTGAAAACATCACGATTCCAAATAATCAAAATGTGATAGCCAATCAAAGTTTGAAAAAAGATTTTTACCCGTTATCCCCACAATTATCAGAAGAAAAAAAATCGCAGACCATCAAAAAAGATAGGTTTAAAATATCCGTTGATGCTAATACTTATTATTCTTTTTCTGATGCAGGAGTTAATGATGCTTTAAATTTAGGATTTGGTTTAGCAACAGAATTAAAACTGACAAAAAGATTAAGTTTAAACTCTGGAGTATTATTAAATCGACAAACCACAAGTTTTGATGGCAATAGTCGTTCTACATCAGATTTTAAATTAGCAAGTTTTAGCACTTTAGCAGCAGTTCCCGAAGCACAAATTACCAATGCAAAATTGATTGGACTAGACATTCCGCTAGATTTAAAATTTGATTTTAACGTAGGGAAAATAAAATCTTTTATTACTTCGGGAATTAGTTCTTATAGCGTAATAAATGAAGAATATATTAATGATTATTATATCGTAAACTATTCTATAACAGGGGTATTAACTAGTAATGTTACCGATAAACGAGAAAATCCTATTGGTAATTTTTCTTATTTTAAATTTGCCAGAACAGTAAACTTTTCTTTTGGATTTTTATATCCACTTAGTAAAAAAAGCACCCTATCAGTAGAACCTTTTATGAAATATCCTTTATCGGGATTAGGCTATCAAGATTTAAAAATTGGATCTGGAGGTTTGAGTTTTAAATTGAATTTTGGTAGGTAATTTTTTTCTGCTACTAATAATTTATCTTTTTGCCACTAATGCACTAATTTTTACTGATATGGCTTTATTATTTTGTGGTTAAAAATTGTCAGAATTTTGATTGATTTGATTTTAGGATTTAAATGATTAAATCCTAATTTGAATTTTTTTAGCCTCCAACTCTGTGAACCCTGAGTCCTTTGAGGTTAAAAATTGTCTGAATCAGGATTTACTTGATTATTAGATTTATAGGATTAAACCTTTTACATTCAGCTTAGTTACTCTTTGGTTAAAAACTTTGTGTCCTTTGTGGTTAATATTATAATTTAAAATTCTTAGATTAGTTTTTACATCAAAGTTTAATATCTAATAATTTCTATTTTTTAACAAATTCGACTAACAATATGAATAAAGTAATATCAGACGCCGATGAGGCAATTAAAGATATTAAAGACGGAATGACTTTAATGCTTGGCGGATTTGGCCTATGTGGTATTCCAGAAAATTGCATTAATTCTTTAGTAAAAAAAGGTACAAAAGATTTAACCTGTATTTCAAACAATGCTGGTGTCGATGATTTTGGGATAGGATTGTTACTGCAAAAAAAACAGGTAAAAAAAATGATTTCTTCTTACGTTGGCGAAAATGCAGAATTTGAACGTCAGCTTTTGAGTGGAGAGTTAGAAGTAGAATTAGTGCCGCAAGGAACATTAGCTACGAGGTGCATGGCCGCTGGCTATGGAATGCCGGCCATATTCACTCCTGCCGGTGTAGGAACAGAAGTTGCCGAAGGAAAGGAAATAAGGAATTTTAATGGTAAAGATTATTTAATGGAAATGGCTTTTGAAGCTGATTTTGCTATTGTAAAAGCTTGGAAAGGAGACACAATGGGTAATTTGATTTATAAATCTACTGCTCGTAATTTTAATCCGGTAATGGCAATGGGAGGAAAAATAACAATTGCAGAAGTAGAAGAATTAGTGCCTGCCGGCGAGCTAGATCCAGATCAAATTCACACACCGGGAATTTACGTCCACCGTATTTTTGAAGGCAAAAATTACGAGAAAAAAATAGAACAAAGAACTGTTAGATTTGAAAATGTGAAGATTTGAAAATGATGCTTATTTTATGGAAATAACGTTAAACAATGAGAGATGATAGACCTAATTTAATTATTGATCTTACTTTTGAATTCTCTCTTAAAATAATTGAATTTGTAGAGGAATTGGAGAAAAATAGATAATTTGTTTTTGCAAATCAAATTTTAAAAGCAGGAACGTCAATTGGTGCAAATGTTAGGGAGGCTCAAAATGCAGAAAGTAAAGCCGACTTTATTCATAAAATTAAGATAGCTGCAAAGGAAGCTGATGAGGTAGAATATTTTTTAACACTATGTAAACACGCTCCCCAATATCCAACTAATGAAGAATTAATTGCAAATGTGCAATCCATAATAATAATAATCTTATCAAAGATTAAAAGCTCAAGTAAAAGGAAATGAATTTTAATTTGAGGATAAGTTTCAATTTGAAAATTTGAGGATTTGAAAATGATGCTTATTTTATGGAAATCTTCAAATCCTGTAATTATCAAATTAAAAAACCATTTTTATAACCTCAACATGAATCTTCAAATCCTCTCATTATCAAATTTTCAAATTAATAAAACCATTTTTATAACCTCAACAAAATCTTTAAATCCTTTCATCATCAAATTTTCAAATTAAAAACCATGTTAGATAAAACCGGCATCGCAAAAAGAATAGCAAAAGAAGTAAAAGACGGCATGTACGTAAACCTCGGTATCGGGATTCCTACTTTGGTTGCCAATTACATTCCCGAAGGTATAAATGTAGTTTTACAATCAGAAAATGGCTTATTAGGAATGGGACCATTTCCTTTTGAAGGCGAAGAAGATGCAGATTTAATTAATGCAGGCAAACAAACCATCACTACATTACCCGGATCTTCAATATTTGATTCGGCATTGAGTTTTGGAATGATTAGAGCCGGAAAAGTTGATTTAACAATTTTAGGTGCGATGGAAGTCTCTGAAAACGGTGACATTGCCAATTGGAAAATTCCAGGTAAAATGGTTAAAGGAATGGGCGGTGCAATGGATTTAGTTGCATCGGCAAAAAACATTATCGTTGCAATGCAACAAGTGAATAAACATGGAGAATCTAAACTTTTAAAAACTTGCTCATTGCCATTAACCGGCGTAAAATGCGTTAAAAAAATAGTGACAGAACTTGGCGTTTATGAAGTAAAGGATAATGCTTTTCATCTTTTAGAAAGAGCAAAAGGTGTTACCATCCAGCAGATAAAAGACGCTACTTTAGGACATTTAATTATCGATGGAGAAATCCCTGAAATGGAATTATAAAACCAAAAAATAATTGATTTTAATTTCATAAACCATCGTGGCAACAATTTTGGATAACAGTCTTTGTTGATAATTCAAATAAGTTTTTAAAAGCAAAATTAAATAAAGTATGAAATTAAAATACCCAACTTTACTATTACTGACCATTTTATTGGTCAATTACAGTGCGTTTTCGCAATCAGAATCTCCTTATGAAACAAAATTTAAAACTGATGGACCTGCAGTTGTTGCGGGTTTAGGTTTAAGTTATTTAGGTTTAACTTTAATAAAGAATAAATCTGAGTTAACTTCTGCCGAAGTTGCCTCTAAAAATAAAGATGATGTTTTCTTTTTAGATAGATTTTCTGCTGGACAGTTTAGAGACAAAGCAGATAAACAAAGTTATTACCCTTTTTATGCCTCTTTTGCAGTTGCTCCAATTGTTGCTTTATTTGATGGCAAACAACGCTCTCATTACGGCCAAGTTTCTGTTATGTTTATAGAAACAATGTCGGCAGCGGCTGCTTCTTTTACTATTGCGGCCGGTTTGGTAAAACGTAGCCGACCTTTAGTTTATAATACCTCTTTGTCTTTGGCAGATAGACAGGATAAAGATGCGCAACGTTCATTTTTTGCCGGGCATGCAGCAGCAACTGCAGCTGCTACATTTTTTGCGGCAAAAGTTTTTACTGATTTTAATCCAGATTCTAAAATGAAACCTTATGTGTGGACTGCAGCTGCTCTGATTCCAGCGGTTGTAGGTTACCAAAGATTAAGAGCTGGAAAACATTTTTTAACGGATAATATTTTAGGTTATGCCGTTGGTGCTGGTTTGGGAATTTTAATCCCAGAATTGCATAAGAAAACCAATAAGTCTGGTATTTCTGTTGCTCCCGTTATGGGCTTAAATTATCAAGGTTTAGGAATGACTTATCATATCAAAAAATAAAATATTTATTGCCTTACGGCGATGTTTAAAAAGTCTGTCATTTTATGATGGACTTTTTGCGTTTTAGCACTTATCTTTATTTCATGATTCAATTCACTACTATCATCCATCAATTTGAAAAAATGGGAGAAAAAACCGGTTGGACCTACGTAGAGATTCCTTTCGATATCTCTCAACAAATAAAAAAAGATTGCAAAGTTAGTTATCGTGTAAAAGGTAAAATTGATAAAACTGAAATTGCTGGCGTAGCGGTTTTGCCTATGGGCGAGGGTGATTTTATTCTTCCATTAAAAAAAGAGCTACAAAAAAAGTTAGGAAAAAGAAAAGGCGCAATCTTAAATATCCAAATAGAAGAAGATAAAAACTTTAAAATTGAGATGCCCAATGATTTAGAATATTGCTTAGATGACGCTGATGGAACAATTACACAATTTTTATCGATACCAAAGTCACATCAAAATTATTATATCAACTGGATAAATAGTGCCAAAACAGATGCTACCAGAGTAAAAAGATTAACCCAAACAGTTAATGCAATGATTTTAAAAATGGATTATGGCGAAATGATAAGGCACAATAAAAAGAATAAGTGATGAAGTGGATTGTTATTGAAAAACATGAATTAACAGATACCCCAATACAGCTGATAAAAATTGAAGGCAAAAAGATATGTTTGGTTAAGTACAACAATAAATATTTTGCCACTTCATCAAAATGCCCTCATGCTAGTGCAGATATATCACAAGGTTGGTGCGAAAATGCTTAT
>JACMNZ010000475.1 GCA_014378285.1 Pseudopedobacter sp. | reverse complement strand
GGAAGCAAAAGCTATGTATCTTCTTTACTGAGTGGAAAGAAACCTTTAACGCTTAAAATTGCTAAGGTTTTACATCAAAAATTGGGGATACCAGCTGAGGTATTTTTGGCTTGAGGTTGATTTTTATATTATAATAAGTGGGCTGTGTGCTCACAGACAGACTACTTTTGTTTTAAATTAAGTTTCGGTTTGTCGAGACACAAGTCGAGGTGAAAGTTCTTTAGATAATTTGATAGGTTAGATTTAATTGTTCTTAATATCAGTTGACCTTCTCATTTCTCTATTAAAAATTAAAGCATCATAAACTAAAGGCCATGATTTAATAGCTGGATAGTAATAATTAAAACGCAAACTCATATTCTCATTTAGCCACTTACCTTCATCTTTTCGACTTAAAGTTTTTAAATCCAAAAATAGGTTTTCGAAATTAGTTTTGCGAAATAGGTTTTCAAAAGAATTTTTAATGGGGTGTCTTATCTTTTTCAAATATTGACCATCAAACCAAGCATATTCTCCTGCAAAAGCAGTAAATCCTACGCTATAAAGTTTTTCTTTGTTAAGACTATCGGTTAAATATTCACCCATGCTTTTAGTGTTTTCTCTAACATTAGACTTACTAATGTGATAATTATGTGCCCAAATAATAATCTTATCATTTGGATATCCTTTATTTAATAACCAAAGTACATTTTGAGCCATTACAGAGTCTCTTAATTCATTAATTTTCAAGTTATCTCTTTGTTCTAAAAGTCCTTGAATATATTTCCTTGAGGAAACAAAATGTTGCATGAATAAGCTTTTCTTTGGATTTTCTATCTTATTTATCTGTAAGATTATGTTGTCAATTGATTTTTCAAATAAGGCCAAATCAAACTTTTTTAAGCTGTCTTTAGTTTTAAAGGCTATCCTATTGTAAACTCCATAAAAATTATTCTCTTCTAATTTGTCATTAAATTTAATTTGATTTTCATCGAAAAAATCAGAGATATCTTTAGCGGAATTTTTTATAAAAAACCCATCAGCATTATATTGGCAGTCAAAGCCTGTTATTCTTAAAGGATTAATTTCATGAACATTTGAAGCTATATATTGAAATAAGGGTTGAGCTTCTTTTGAATGAGCCCATAAATGAAATACTGATTCTTTAAGTGGAATCATAGGATCTTCAGATTTCTTCACCACCTCCCAAGCTTTCTCTGCATTATAAAAGCTGCTTTCAAAAGCTAACACATTAAAACCCATTTCTTCGTGAAGAAATTTTATAATTCTTGTTTTAGTTTCAAATGTTGTTCCATCTCCATGAGATTCTTCACCCAATATCACAAGTCGTGTGTTCCCAATATATTCTTTCAATTTTTGCAAATCTGTATAATTGGTATTGTTAACATCTATAGAAATTGGAACTGCTTTCTTCTTTAGAAAATCAACTTTGTTTTGAGCTACAACAAAATTGAAAAATAGAAAAAGAAATAGAAAAGTAAGTTTATGCTTCATCAAGGAATAGATTTTTATTTAAAAGTAAGAAAAAAGAACTTTTTAAAAAATCTATAAAACACCATTTAACAAACATTAACTAAATAGCTTTAATTTGATTGGAACTAATTATTTTGATTTAATTTTTTGAACTTTAAATATTGAATGTCGATTACTGTATGTGGGGGCACAAACCGAGGTGAAGAAAACAAATATCTTTTGTATCAATGATTGTAGCGGCATCCTTTTTTTGCTTTTTAAAAAAAGATATAACGTAATCCACCAGCTGGCGGATAAAACGATCAAATAATATATTGAAATATGTATAGCTAATTTAAGTAGGTGAGATGTTATTTATTGAATAGACAGCGAAATTAAGATTTTAAAAAAACAGGCATAATTATAGAATAAGAACAGAAATAAATAATTATGAAAAAATTTCTTCTCTGGTTTACTGGAATACTTTTATTTATTGGGATCGGCATTTACATAGGTAGCAAATATTTGCAACGGAATTGGAAACCTTTATTGGAAGAGCAGCTTAAAAAAGCGGTGATAAATTCTACGGATAGTTTGTATAAAATAGAGTACAAAAACTTGGATGTTAATCCTTTAAATGGGAATTTAAAATTGGTAGATTTTAAGCTGATTCCTGTGATGAGCGTTTATCAAAAGTTAAAAGACGCCAGAAAAGCTCCTGATAATTTATACCAATTATCGGTTGATGTACTTGTTATCAGAAATGTAAACGCAAAAGAAGCGGTTAAAACTAAAAAATTAAGCATAGCAGATATAATTATTGATCATCCACAACTTCAAATAATTAATGATAGGCAATATTATAACGATACCGTTGAGGTGAAAAAACCTAAAAAGAATCCATATCAATTGATAAAAGATATTTTTAAAGAATTAAAAATTAACACTATAAAGCTACAAGACGTAGATTTTACTTTTGTAAATAAAAGCAATAAAACAGAGAAAAAAACTTCCCTAAAAAACCTAAATATAGAAATTAATGATTTAATGATTGATTCTCTTTCTTCACAGGATAAATCACGGGTTTATTACACCAAAAACGTTCAAATTAATATTAAAGAATATCAGATTGCTACACCAGACAGCCTTTATTATGTTAAAATGAATAACCTTAGTTTTTCTACGCTTAGAAATGAATTGGAATTAAACGACGTTAAATTAGAGCCTCGACTTGCTAAAGTTCCATTTTATAAAAAAGTGGGTTATGCAAAAGACAGATTTGATTTAGAATTTAAAAATATTGTGATTAAGGATATAGATTTTGATCTGTTCTTAAAACAACAAAGACTTTTTGCACAATCTTTATCTATTAATAAGGCAAAGGTAGATGTTTATAATAACAATGCTTACCCAAAACATCGGTCTAATAAAACCGGAAAATTCCCTCATCAACAACTGCTTAAATTAGCTTTAGATATGCGGATTGGGGAATTAAACTTAAAAGCTGTTGATATTAGTTATTCAGAATTTGATGCGAAAAGCAAAAAAACCGGAAGGATTGATTTTAAAAATGTTAATGGTAAAATTAAGAATGTAACCAATGACAGCGCTTCACTAGCTAAAAATAGCTTGATGGTAGCTAAAGTAAACACCTACATATTTGGTAAGGCACCTTTAAATTTAACACTTCGGTTTTATATGAACAGTAGAAGTGGCAAGTTTGATTACAGCGGGGAAATTGGTGCTTTTGATGGAAAAATTTTAAACACCATTGTTACCCCGTTAGGTATGGCAGAGATTAATTCTGTAAACGTTAAAAAGATAAATTTTTCTGCTAAAGCCAACCAAAACACTGCCAATGGCACTATGCAATTCTATTATGACGATTTGAACATAAATGTGCTGAAAAGAGATGTTGATGGAACGCTTAAAAATCAAGGGTTAGCTTCTACCCTTGCAAATAAATTCATTATCAATAAACAAAACCCCTCTAAAAAAGGCGAATTTATAACTGGTAGGATATTCTACGAAAGGCCTTCTTATGCATCTTTTTTCAACTATTTATGGCAATCGCTTTTTATAGGAATTAAGGAAAGCGTGGGCGTTAATCACGAGAAAGAAGAAAAACTAAGAAAAAGTGCGTTGCGAGTTGGAAGTATCGTTAACGATGCAAAAGATGCTTTTTCTTCTATTAAAGGAACTTTGCAGGAAAGAAAGGAAAAAAGGCAGCTTAAAAGGGAAGAGAATAAGAAAGAAAAAGAACTGGAACAAAAAGAATAATCTTCGTAATAATAATCGTCTAAAAAAGTTTCATCAAAATTCTGATACCAAGAAAATTTAAAATCAATTTCTGGATAGGAATCTTTAAACTTTTGATACTTGGTTTCTTTAATCAAATTTTCATTGAATTTTACTTCAATGGCTAATGCTTTTTTAATTACGGGTATTATAAAGTTAACCTTATTTCCATCTGTAGTACGCCAAAATTTTATATCATCAAAGTCATATTTTTCTGCTAGCAATTTATAATTCATATTTTCCCATAATTAATTAATTATGCTTTAAATAAGATTAATAACACCAGATTAATTTAGACCTAAATATATTTTATACACAATAACTTAACATAATCTTGAAAATGAGTTAAGAACAGAATAGCGTTGCTAACGTACAATACCTTGTGAAAAAAATAGATTTAACAAGCATATTGAATTCCTTTAGGTCAAGAATACTGCTTGGCTTTTTGTTACTAAAATGCTTCCTTGTAATATGTATAGCAGTTTATTTTACTACAAATGCTAAAGAAACTCGGCATCAGGAAATTTTTGGGATAATATTTAAATTAATTCATTAAATGTTCTCTTTTTTATTAAATAATGATTTTTTTAAAACCAAATATTTGTTATTCAAAGTATTACTTAAAATTAAAAAACAATTAATTATTAAATCTTATAAAGATGATTTATAATCAATATCTCTTCCTCATTAAAATATTACAACACCATGAAATTTATGCGACATAAAAACCAGCTACTCATAATCCATCAAAAGCACAAATATTAACAATTTCTATTTAT
>JACMNZ010000474.1 GCA_014378285.1 Pseudopedobacter sp. | reverse complement strand
CGAAACGGATTTGGCTACTTTGACCATTGGTAAAGGAAAAGTATTTTTTGATTTGAAAGGAAGAGAAATTCGTGTAAAAACGCTCGAATTGATGGGTCAAAAATATGGTGTTGAGTTTACTGATGATGAAAAGTCAAAATTTGCATTGATGGAAGGGATTGGAGTTCCAATTCTGAATTTGAAGCAACTTATAGCAATGAAAACTGCCGAACGTAGTAAGGCAGGTCAACCGGGAGTGCCTACAGATTCGCTTGATAATCAATTAAAAGAATGGATTTATAATGCTCGTATTGCAAACATTGAGATTAATGATAAGGAATTGCAAGTAGCTATAAAAGGAGATGCAAAAGAAGAATATCCATCGATCCGAAAAGTAATGGATATTTTACAAGACCAAAAAATCAATAGCTTTAGTTTAGTTACCGGTTTAAGAGGAAAGAATTTTTAATTAAAAAAAATACACTAAAATGGCTGAATTAAATACAGGCGACAGTGGAGGCGGTAAGGACAAAAAAGTAAGAAGTAAAAAACAAAATTCCAAAGTAGATTTAACTGCTATGGTAGATTTGGCATTCTTATTAATCACATTCTTTATGCTAACAACTACTTTGTCTAAACCACAATCAATGAATCTGGGGTTACCAGATAAAGATGATGACCCTACAGCAAAACCAATCAAAGTAGATGAGAATCGTACAATGACTATTTTGTTGGGAAAAGATAATAAATTAGTTCGTTACGTTGGGTTGTTATCCACTCCTGTTATAGGTGGAGCTCCTAAAGATTTCACTTATGGTAAAGAGGGTATTCGTGCAGAATTAATCTCAAGAAAGGAAGCAGTTTTAGCCTATTCTACTGCTAAAGGCAAACCTAAAAACGGTATGATCGTGATTATTAAGCCAAGTAAAAAATCTAATTACAGGAATTTAGTAGATATACTTGACGAAATGGCGATTGTTGACGTACCAACGTACGCGATTGTTAACGAGTTTACACCTGAGGAAACAAAATTGTTAGAAGGAAAATAAGATTTATTCTTGCAACCTAATAACCTAATTATTAAAAAATGTGAAATAATCATAAACAGATTGGTACTATTACTAATTTTGATGTGCTAATTACATATGACTTTTAAAAATCAATAAATATCTACTTATGAAATTAGATTTATTAAATAATCATTGGCTTGAAATTGTTTTCGAAGGGCGAAATAAGAGTTATGGCGCTTACGATTTGCGAAAATCAATAACTAAGAATACAGCAAGAGCTTTTATCATTGGAACTGTTGTTTTTTCTCTTCTTGTGAGCATACCAACTATCATGAGAATGATTCCTGATGCGCAAGAAGATACTACTTTAGATCAAAAAATAACAGCGGTAAAGATGCCTCCAAAAGAGAAGCCGAAAGAAAATCTTCCACCACCTCCACCACCACCTCCAAAGGTAGATCAAGTTAAATTTGTGAAACCAGTGGTTGCCAAAGCGGATGAAGTAGTTGAGGAGATTATTGTCATCAAAGAAATTAAAGATAAAAACATTGGAAAAGAAACTATAAAAGGAGACCCAGACGCTGAGCTAACAGTTGAACCAGTAGGTACAGGTGTTGCTGCAGTTGTAGAAGAAGATAATTCAGTATATAATCTTGCAGGAATCGAGGTTAAACCTGAATTTCCAGGAGGAATAGAAAAATTTTATAACTTTATTTCCAAGAACTATCAAACGCCCGAAGAAGAAGGACTTAAGGGCAAAGTATTTGTTTCATTCGTGGTTGAAAAAGACGGTTCATTGACAGATATTAAAGTGCTAAGAGATATTGGTTACGGAACCGGAAAAGAAGCCATACGAGTATTAAACAAGTGTCCTCGATGGGCACCTGGCGAGCAAAATGGTAAAAAAGTAAGATG